>NZ_JAUOQN010000011.1:0-99603 GCF_030547555.1 Salipiger sp. 1_MG-2023
CCGTGACCGAGGCTGTAGGATAAGTGTGTCCGGGGGAAGGGGCAGCTTGGCCATCAGCGGCTTTGTGCAACAGAGCCACACCGAACCTATAACTGCAGACTCGCCGGGCAGCGCCTCAAGCCCAAAAGGTTGCGGCACCACGGCGTTGCACAGGGGCCGGCCGATGCTCGCAGGAAGCCTTAATCACCCCATCGGAGAATTTGCCCCGTAACGCTATGTCATTCCGCAGCGAGGTGAAGCATGTTCGGACTAGGTATCAGCACTTTCAGCTTCGTGGCTGGTTGGGGTGTCGGAGTGGGGATGGCGACCCGTGCGACAGGTCTGCTGACCGGGGGCGACAGTCTCATGGCGGGCGCGTCCGGCGTGTCGCTCTGGGAGACGCTCGATGCCGCCAGCGGGCTGAGCATCAACAACATCGCGGTCGGCGGCAATAACATCACCGCGGTCCGATCCGAGTTCACGGAGCTGACAAACACCGAACTTCTGGCCTACCCGGTTGTGATCTGGGACGGATCCTACAACGGCTATGACGATCTGGAGGGGGACAAAACCGTCGCCTATGTCGACCTGATTGCCGAGGCCATCGCCGAAATCCCGCATGATCGCTGGCTGGTTGTTCCACCGATCAATCCTTATGGTTCGAGCTATGCTGGCTCCATCCAGGAGGCGATCTGGCTTGAGATGCAGTCGCGCTGGCCCGGGCATGTCTTTCACTGGTCAAACGGGCTGAACCATGACGCCTTCTCGATCGCGACGGATCAATTTGTCGATCCTCCGGCCGACGTTTTTCACTTGTCGCAACTTGGCGCGGACAACATGTCTGCGGCATTGCTTGCCGAGCTGCGCGCGCGCGGCTGGATCGTGACGCAGCGGTTTCACCCGACCGATCTGGCTGGCCTGGTGGCGCTGTACCTGCCGACGGCGGATGCGTCGATCCTTGCTGACAGCAGCGGCGGCAGCGCCGACCTGACGGCGGTGAACGCGGCGAGCTACAGCGCCGGAATGCTGAGTTTCGACGGCTCAGACGACCATTACACTGGTGGTCCGGTGCATGGCGCCG
The DNA here is from genome assembly GCF_030547555.1 of Salipiger sp. 1_MG-2023. Taxonomy (NCBI): domain Bacteria; kingdom Pseudomonadati; phylum Pseudomonadota; class Alphaproteobacteria; order Rhodobacterales; family Roseobacteraceae; genus Salipiger; species Salipiger sp. 1_MG-2023. Next base: position 1,061 of record NZ_JAUOQN010000011.1, read on the forward strand.
AGCGCACCATCGGCGTCGGTTTCCGAAAGCAGGACAGTCAAATGCGCATCCTTTACGGAGGCCGGTCTTCGACCGATGCGCGATCCTATATCAGCTACAGGGCGACGGGTACGGCGATGTCGGTCGGATCGAATTCGCAGGCGGTGCTGGTGCCGGTGATCAACAGCAATTGGCAGGCCGCAGTCGGCACGCATGACGGCAGCGAGGTCAGGATGCTGATCAACGGCTCGAAGATCTACAAAGCGGCACAGGCGGGTGTGACCACGCCGGGGGTACCTGCGATGCTGGGAACGCTGAATGACAACGGCGCGCCACTGGATGCCTATCACCGTGGGGATCTGTCGGTTGCGGTCGAATATGACAGGGCGCTGAACGACGAAGAGATGCGCAGCCTGTGCAGCTGGATCAGGCGACAGCACATTTGAGGCCACGCCGCGTCTTTCACCCCGGAGACGCGGGCAAGGTTGCCTCAGGGGTGCGGCTCGATCAGGATGGTCTGGCGAAGTTTTCCACTGGTGCGATCAAAGATCAGGATGCGGTTTTCATCGGTCACGACGGCGTACCAGTCGGGGCCTTGCGTATAGGCGGAGGCCGTCGCGCCGTCCGGCAGGGTGATGACATCGGGCAGCGGCGCACGCGCTGTCGTGTTCCGGATGACAACCAGCCCGAGGAGCGTTATCAGCCCGAGGATCATCACGCCCGTCAGCACCGTAACCAGAAGACGCAGGAAGCGCAGGTTTGGCGGCTCGGGCAGCTGTTCTTCGGGGTCGGGAGCCTGTGACATGGAAAATCCTCTGCGCATCGTCATCGGGGAGGCCCCGCCTGCGCGTCTTGATAAGGCGCTCGCCCGCGATGTGCCAGAGGAGGCGGCACTCTCGCGGACGCGGCTTGCAAAGCTTATCGCCGATGGCGCGGTGATGCGCCGGGGCGAGGTGCTGAGCGATCCCAAGGCAAAGGTCGTCGAGGGCGACGAGATCGCCATCATCCTGCCCAAAGCCGAGGAAAGCCATATTGGCCCCGAGGACATCCCGCTCGACATCGTCTGGGAAGATGCCGACCTTGTGGTCGTCAACAAGCCGGTCGGCATGGTGGTGCATCCTGCGCCCGGCACGCCGAAGGGCACGCTGGTCAACGCCTTGCTGCATCATTTCGGCGGCGCTCTGTCGGGGGTGGGTGGCATCGCCCGTCCCGGCATCGTGCACCGTATCGACAAGGACACATCCGGCCTGCTGGTGGTGGCGAAATCCGACCGGGCCCATCACGGGCTTGCCGCGCAATTCGAAGCGCATAGCGCCGATCGGGCCTATCTGGCGCTGTGCCATGGCGCACCCAATGCGGGCGATCCGCGTTTGCTGGGCACGCGGGGCGTTTCGATGGAATCGGGCAATGTGATCCGCATCCAGTCCGGGCTCGCCCGCCACAAGACCGACCGGCAACGTCAGGCGGTGTATTTCGACGGGCAGGGCCGACATGCGGTGACCCGGGCGCGGGTGCTTGAAAGCTTTGGCACGCCAGCGTCGCTGGCGCTGGTGGAATGCCGGCTCGAAACCGGGCGCACGCACCAGATCCGCGTCCACATGGCCCATGCCGGGCATGGGCTGGTCGGCGATCAGACCTATGGCGGGCGGCGCAAGCCCTCGCCAGCCGCCTTGGGCGAAGCCGCCGCCGCAGCGGTCACCGGGTTTCCCCGCCAAGCGCTGCACGCCGCCGAGCTGGGGTTCGACCATCCCGTGAGCGGCGAACAATTGCTGTTCGAGGCACCTTTGCCCGAAGATATGGCCAGACTTCTATCCGTGCTTCGCGGTGAAGTTTGAGCGCATATGCACATATTGGCTGCATTATTTGCGAATTCCGCTTCATGCGCACAGCTGACATAGTATTCCCGATACCGTGAGTCAGGAAATAATGCGAACCCGGCGACGGAATTTCGCGTTATCTTCGTAACACTCAAAGATGGTCCTGTTCGGTGGCGCCGTCGCGCTACCGCCGGGCCGACCCTTGAAAAACGATCCGGGCCTTCCCATCTGGGATGTTAAGCCCCATAACATTGGAGGTAACAGGGCACGTGAGCAATATGAGCAAATACGCCAATCTTCCGGCTCCGTCGCCGGAAGCAGGCCTAAGCCGCTACCTGTCCGAGATCCGGAAGTTTCCGCTTCTGGAACCCGAAGAAGAATACATGCTGGCCAAGCGCTGGGTCGAGGATGGCGATTCCGCCTCGGCGCACCGGATGGTCACATCGCATCTGCGGCTGGCCGCCAAGATCGCCATGGGCTATCGCGGCTACGGTCTGCCGCAGGCCGAGGTGATCTCCGAAGCCAATGTCGGCCTGATGCAGGCGGTGAAACGCTTTGACCCGGAAAAAGGCTTCCGCCTTGCCACCTATGCGATGTGGTGGATCCGGGCGTCGATTCAGGAATACATCCTGCGGTCGTGGTCGCTGGTCAAGCTGGGCACCACATCGGCGCAAAAGAAGCTGTTCTTCAACCTGCGCAAGGCCAAGTCGCGCATCGGCGCGCTTGAAGAGGGCGATCTGCGCCCCGAGCATGTCGAGAAGATCGCCACCGATCTGGGCGTGACCGAGGCCGAAGTCATCTCGATGAACCGGCGTCTGTCGGGGGGCGATGCCTCGCTGAACGCCACGGTCGGCAGCGACGACGATGGTTCGATGCAATGGCAGGACTGGCTGGAAGACGAAAGCGCCGATCAGGCCACCGATTACGCCGAGCGCAACGAGCTCGACGCGCGGCGCGCCCTGCTGGCAGAAGCGATGGATGTGCTGAACGAGCGCGAACGCGATATCCTGACCCAGCGCCGTCTGGCGGAACAGCCGGTGACGCTTGAGGATCTGTCGGGCGTCTACGATGTCAGCCGCGAACGCATTCGCCAGATCGAAGTGCGGGCGTTCGAAAAGCTGCAAAAGCGCATGCGCGATCTGGCGCGCGAGCAAGGCATGATGGCCACGGCCTGATCTGCTGACACGGCCCTCCGGAAACGGGGGGCCTTTTTTTCATCCCCAGCGAGGCGCAGCATGCCAAGGGTTGTTCTGGTCACCGGCGGTGCGCGTGGCATCGGCCATGCCATCGCCGCGGAGTTCGCCCGCGATCATGCGGTCGCTATCACATGGGCCACCACCGTTCCAAGGGGCCTGCCGGACGAAACGCTGGCAATCCGCGCCGATCTGCTGGCGCAAAGCGCCGCCGAGGCGATTGTGTCGCAGGTGTTGAACCGGTTCGGCGCGCTTGATGTGATCGTCAACAATGCCGGGCAGATCGGCATGTCGCCAGCGCAGGACTTCGATGCTGCGCCCCTGCAAGACATGCTTGGCGTCAATCTGCTGGCGCCGCAGGCGCTGCTTGCGGCGGCTTTGCCACATCTGAAGCCGGGCGCGGCCATCGTGAATATCTCGTCGGTGAATGCCGTGCTGCCGCCGCACGGCGCGTCGATCTATGGCGCCAGCAAGGCGGCGCTGAACTTGTGGACCCGTGCCATGGCCAAGGAATTGGGCCCGCAGGGGATTCGCGTCAACGCCGTTGCGCCGGGGGCGATCGACACGCCGGAATCCTCGCGCTCCGATGATCTCAAAGGGTTGTTCGTGAAGGACACCGCGCTTGGGCGGATCGGACAGCCACAGGATGTCGCGCGCGCGGTGCGCTTCCTCGCCAGCGAAGAGGCCGGGTTCATCACCGGCGAAATCCTGACCGTCTCGGGCGGCTATCGACTGTAGCAAAGACACCCCGCCGCCGGTTCGCGGCGGCGGGGCATTGGCTCAGATCTGGCGAACAGCGCCCTTTGCGGCGCTGGTGGTCAGCGCGGCATAGGCCTTGAGCGCCTTGGACACCTTGCGCTTGCGCTTTTCCTCGGGCTGCCAGCCGGCTTCGTCGCGCTTGAGGCGGCGTTCGGCGATCACCGCATCATCGACGGCAAGATGGATCTTGCGGGCCGGGATGTCGATCTCAATCAGATCGCCTTCCTCGACAAGGCCGATGGCGCCGCCCTCTGCCGCCTCGGGCGAGACATGGCCGATGGACAGGCCCGAAGAGCCGCCCGAAAACCGCCCGTCGGTGACCAGCGCGCAATCCTTGCCCAGCCCCTTCGATTTCAGGTAGCTCGTCGGATACAGCATTTCCTGCATTCCCGGCCCGCCGCGCGGCCCCTCATAGCGGATCAGCACCACGTCGCCGCGATGGATCTTGCCGGTCAGGATCGCGCTGACAGCCGTGTCCTGCGATTCAAAGATCCGTGCCGGGCCGGAGAAAACGAGGATCGATTCGTCGACCCCGGCGGTCTTCACGATGCAGCCATCCTCGGCGAGGTTGCCGTACAGAACCGCAAGCCCGCCATCCTTGGAAAAGGCGTGCTCCGCATCGCGGATGACGCCGTTCTGGCGGTCGAGATCCAGCGTTTCGAAGCGCCGATCCGTCGAAAACGCCTGCGTGGTGCGCACGCCGCCGGGCGCGGCGCGGAAGAAGTCATGCACCGTTTCGGAATTGGTGCGCGACACATCCCAGCGATCCAGCGCGTGGGCCATGGTCTCGGCATGCACGGTGGGCACCGAGCTGTCGATCAAGCCCGCCCGGTCGAGCTGGCCGAGGATCGCCATGATGCCGCCGGCGCGGTGCACGTCTTCCATGTGCACGTCGTCCTTGGCCGGTGCGACCTTGCACAGCACCGGAACATTGCGCGACAGCTTGTCGATGTCGGTCATATCAAAAGCGACCTCACCCTCGCTGGCGGCGGCCAGCAGGTGCAGCACTGTGTTGGTCGATCCGCCCATGGCGATATCCAGCGTCATCGCGTTCTTGAACGCCTCGAAGGTGGCGATGGAACGCGGCAACACCGACGCGTCGTCCTGCTCGTAGTAGCGCTTGGCAAGATCCACGATCAGATGACCGGCTTCGACGAACAGGCGCTGGCGGTCGGCATGGGTGGCAAGGGTCGACCCGTTGCCCGGCAACGACAGGCCAAGCGCTTCGGTCAGGCAGTTCATTGAGTTGGCGGTGAACATCCCAGAGCAGGACCCGCAGGTCGGGCAGGCGGCTTCCTCGATCGCCTGCACCTGTGCGTCGGTGTACTTGTCGTCGGCGGCAGCGACCATGGCGTCGACCAGATCGAGCGCCTTTTCCTCGTCGTCCCAGACGACCTTGCCCGCTTCCATCGGCCCGCCAGACACGAACACCACCGGGATGTTCAGCCGCATCGCCGCCATCAGCATGCCCGGCGTGATCTTGTCACAGTTCGAGATGCAGACCATGGCGTCGGCGCAATGGGCGTTGACCATGTATTCCACGCTGTCGGCGATGATCTCGCGCGAGGGCAGGGAATAGAGCATGCCGTCATGGCCCATGGCGATGCCATCATCGACCGCGATGGTGTTGAACTCCTTGGCGACACCGCCAGCCTTCTCGACCTCGCGCGCGACCATCTGGCCGAGGTCCTTCAGGTGCACATGGCCGGGCACGAATTGGGTGAAGCTGTTGACGATGGCGATGATCGGCTTGTTCCAGTCGCCGTCGGTCATGCCTGTGGCACGCCACAGGCCGCGGGCGCCGGCCATGTTGCGGCCGTGGGTGGTGGTGCGGGAACGGTAGGCGGGCATGGGTCTCCCCCTTCTTGGCTGTATCGGCGTTGTGTAACGCCCGCCGACCGTTGCGGCAAGGGTGCCGCCAAAAGGGGGCCAGCCCCCCTCGGCCTTGCGGCCTCACCCCCCCGGGATATTTCCTGCCAGAAGAAGTTGGGCGCCGCGCTCTGGTTTCTTCTGGCTCAAAAATATCCCCGCCGGAGGCTGGCCGTCGCTCTCAGCTCGCGGGGCTGTCCGGAACGGTGCGCCGCGCCCGCGCGCGCGAGGGCCGGGGGGCGACCTTTGCTTCGATGTGGTCGATCACCATTCCGGCGATGTCCTTGCCGGATGTGCGCTCAATGCCTTCGAGCCCTGGAGAACTGTTGACCTCGAGTACCTTCGGTCCGTCATCACCGCGCAGCAGGTCGACTCCGGCCACGTCGAGTTTCATCGCGCGGGCGGCGCGGATCGCTATCTCGCGTTCTTGTTTCGAGATCTTCGCCGACTCGGCCGTGCCGCCCTGGTGAAGGTTGGAGCGGAAATCGTCGGGCTTGCCGATGCGGCGCATCGCGGCGACCACTTTGCCGCCAACGACAAAGCAGCGGATGTCTTCGCCAGCCGCTTCCTTGACGAAGCTCTGCACGAGGAAATCCGCGCGCAGGCCCTGAAAGGCCGAGATCACCGATTCCGCCGCCTTCTTGGTTTCCGCCAGAACCACGCCCTTGCCTTGCGTGCTTTCCAGCAGCTTGAGCACCAGCGGCGCCCCGCCGACAAGGCTGATGACATTGGCCGAATCCTTGGGGCTGCGCGCAAAGGCCGTGGTCGGCATGCCGATGCGGTGGCGTGCCAGCACCTGATGGGCGTGCAGCTTGTCGCGTGAAGTGGTGATGCCTTCGGAGCCGGCAAGGCAATAGGTGCCGATGGTCTCGAACTGGCGCACCACCGCCGTGCCGTAGGAGGTGATCGACGCCCCGATGCGGGGGATGACCGCATCGTAATGGGGCAGCTTGCGCCCGTCGTAATGCACTTCGCCGCCGACCGAGTGGATGTTCATGTAGCAGCGCGAAGTGTCGATGACCTCCATCGTATGGCCACGCATCTCGGCGGCGGCAATCAGCTTGCGGGTCGAATAATTGTCCGGCTCGCGGGTCAGGATTGCAAGGCGCAGCGCGCGGCGGTGGCGTTCGTTGCGCGGAATGCCGTGGTAGGCATCGAAGGACAGTTCCGGCTGGCAGAAGCTTTGCGTCGGCTGCACCACCATGTCTTCATCCAGCGCGGTGCGGCCCAGCAGCATCCGATAGGCCATCGATCCGCGGTCGGTCAGCGTGACCTCGATCGGCCATGACCGATCGCCCATGGTCACCGTGGTCTCGATCACGAAGCGCAGTTCGGTCTCGCCGTTCGACGAGGTGACCTCGCGCCGGTCCTTCATTGGGGCCGAGCAGATCATTTCCAGCAGCGGATCGCCCGGATCGGGGTGGATCGCAAAGCGCACCATCGGCTTTCGTGCCGAGCCGAAGGGTTCGATGGCAAAGGCATGCAGCGCCGAGGTGCGCGCGCCGGTGTCCACCTTGGCGCGCACCGCTGGCAGGCCTAGGTCGGGCATCGAAAGCCATTCTTCCCATCCAAGCGTGAACTGCGTCATGAGGTTTCCTTTCAGACGGTCGGTTGCGCGCTTTAGCGCTGCTGTGTGACGGGGACAATACGAAGGCTGCAAGAGGCAATCTACCGCCCTTTGCGTGGCTTTCCGGGCGCAGCTTTGGCAAAATTTTCCGGTGAACTGATCAAGCGTCATGCATGTTTTGGGGATCGCTGCGACATGCGGCGAGAAAACCGCAGGCATTGCGGGAATAATCATCGGTGTTCGGACATTTCGCGGGCACACTGGCCGCAGGATTCAACAAACAGGAGGCTGCCATGGCGGCGACACTTCGGGATGGCGACGGAAAACTGTCGCTGACGACGCGGATCATGATCGCGATGTGCGCCGGACTGGTGCTTGGAGTGATCCTCAATATTGCCCAGATCGGGTTCATCAACACCCATGTGGTGGGTGGGCTGTTCTACATGATCGGCCGGATGTTCGTGAACGCGCTGCAGATGCTGGTGGTGCCGCTGGTGTTCTTCTCGCTGATCTGCGGTGTGGCGGGCATTGGCGATGTGCGCATCCTCGGGCGGGTCGGCGGCAAGAGCTTTGCGCTGTACCTCGCGACCACCGCCACGGCGATCGCGGTGGCGATCCTGATCGCACTGGTGGTGGCGCCCGGCAACGGCTTTGTCATGGATGGCATCGACACCTCGGGCGTGTCGGGCAGGGAGGCCCCCAGCGTCTGGGACACCTTTGCCAACATCGTGCCACGCAACCCGGTCGCGGCCTTTGCCAATGGCGAGATGCTGCAGATCATCTTCTACACCATCACCCTTGGCGTGGCCGTGCTGATGCTGGCAGAGCGTTCGAAGCCCTTCGTCGAAGCCTGCGAGTACATGAATGAGGTGATGATGAAGATCGTGCAGATCGTCATGGCCTTTGCGCCCTATGGCGTGTTCTGCCTGATCGCGAAAACCTTTACCGAGCAGGGCATCGGGCTGTTCCTGCCGGTGCTGTCCTATGTTCTGGTGCTGGTCGGGGCGTTGCTGCTGCATCTGTTCGTGACGCTGATGCTGTTCCTCAAGCTGTTCTCGGGGCTGAACCCGTTCATCTTCCTCAAGAAGATCCGCCCGGCGCAGATCTTTGCCTTTTCGACGGCCTCGTCGAACGCGACCATCCCGATCACCCTGCGCTGCGTGACGGAACGCATGGGCGTGAAAAGCGGTGTGGCGTCCTTTACCGTGCCGTTCGGGGCGACGATCAACATGGATGGCACCGCGATCATGCAGGGCGTGGCGACGGTGTTCCTTGCCAATGTCTACGGCATCGACCTTGGCCTTGGCGGCTATATCACGGTGATCGCGATGGCGGTTCTGGCGTCGATCGGCACCGCCGGTGTGCCGGGGGTTGGCCTTGTGATGCTGACCATGGTGCTGGGGCAGGTGGGGCTGCCGATCGAGGGCATCGCGTTGATCCTTGGCGTCGACCGGCTGATGGACATGATCCGCACCGCGGTGAACATCACTGGTGATGCGGTGGTGTCGACCATCGTCGCCAAGGGCGAGGGGCAGATCGACATGGAGGTCTACGGCGATCCGCTCGCTGGCGAGCAGCGGGAGGATGATCTGCACATCGACGAAGAGGCCGAGGTGGTTCTGGCGCGCGCGGCGCAAAAGCCCGGCGAATGAGGTTTGCGGATGGCCGGGGCGATCCCGGCCATCCGGTTTAGAACACGCTTTGCCGGGCTCTCGACAGAAAGAAGCCATGGCCACTGTCGTTGCGGCACTCGAGCCCCTGCCGGCTCGAGCTGCACAGGATCCCCCCGATATCCCAGCGCTGACCGTATTGCAAAACCTGCGAGCCGGGGTCGCTCGGGCGGGCATAGGATTTGCCCGGCTGGTCGCATTCGAGGGTGACCGGGCCGCGGTTCAGCATCGACACGGTGTGCCCGGCGCTGCGGCAGTTGCCGGGGCGCGGCAGGGTCGGCGTGCGCTCGTATATGGTGCAGAAAATGTCGGAGACGTTGGCTTCGATTCCCACCGAGCAGTGAATATTACCCGACGGGGTGCTGAAGAAATCCACGTCGGCGACGGCGGGGCTGGCAAGAAGGCAAAGGATAAGGGTGGGTCTGAACATGGGATCACCTGAAACCAAGGGGCACTATGCCAACAAGGGTTCCGCAGTCCTGCCCCTGCGTCAAGTTCAGAACACGCCCACCGCATCGCGGGCCAGCACGAACCCGTGCCCGTCGGCATTGTGGCACATCAGCCCGCCCGGGTCCGAGGTGCAGCGGATCGGCCCCCAGTTGGCCGAGATGCCATAGGGCGCGATGTCCTGCCGCGCGGCGCGCCCTGCCGGACCGCCACAGATCAGGTGGACCGGGCCTTCGGACAGCAGCACGTAGCGGTGGCCCCAGTCGCTGCCGCACTCGCGCGGCCCTTTGCCGGACAGCGGCACCGCAAGGTCGAACACCGAACAATCCAGCGATCCCGACGTGAGGCGGCATTCCACATCGCCCGAAGGGGTGGCGAAGGGCATGGGTTCGGCCTGTGCGGGCAGGGTGGGCAGGGAGGCAAACAGGGCCAGAGCGGCAAGGCGATACGACATGGACAGGCCTTCAGACGAAAACGAGGCAGGTCCTCCCTGCCTCGAACCCTGCGCCTGTCGCGGTTTCCGATCAATGAGCGCCGCCTGCGCGGCATCGGCAATCAGCCCGCGGCGATCAGTTCCGCCTGTTTGACGATCACTTCGGCCTGCTTGATCGAGGCAATGTCGACAAGGCGGCCCTTGTAGACCGTCGCGCCCTCGCCCTTGGCCTTGGCGGCATCCATCGCGGCGAGAATCTCGCGCGCTTCGCTGACGGCCTTGTCCGACGGGGTAAAGACCTCGTTGGCCAGCGTCACCTGCTTGGGGTGGATCGCCCATTTGCCGACCATGCCCAGCGTGGCCGAGCGCAGCGCCTGCGCGCGGAAGCCCTCGTCGTCAGAGAAATCGCCGAACGGGCCATCGACCGGCAGCACGCCATGGGTGCGGCAGGCGGCGACGATGGCGGCCTGCGCCCAATGCCACGGGTCCGACCAGTGCTTGGCCCCTTCGTGCAGCATGTAGTAATTTTCCTGCGTGCCGCCGATGCCGGTGGTCGACATGCCCATGCTTGCCGCGAAATCGGCAGCGCCAAGGCTCATGGCCTCAAGGCGGGGCGAGGCGGCGGCGATCTCCTCGACATGGGCGATGCCGGCGGCGGATTCGATGATCACCTCGAACTTGATCGGCTTGCTGCGGCCCTTGGCGCGTTCCACCGCCGTTACCAGCGCATCGACGGCATAGATGTCGCCCGCGCAGCCGACCTTGGGGATCATGATCTGGTCGATCCGCTCGCTGGCCTGTTCCAGCAGGTCGACCACGTCGCGATACCAGTACGGCGTGTCCAGCCCGTTGATCCGCACCGACAGGGTCTTCTTGCCCCAGTCGATATCGCCGATCGCCTGAATGATGTTGGCGCGGGCGCTGTCCTTGTCGGACGGGGCGACGCTGTCTTCCAGATCGAGGTTGATCACGTCCGCCGCCGAGCCGGCCATCTTTTCAAAGATCGCTGGGCGCGAGCCCGGTCCGAAAAGCTGGCAGCGGTTCGGGCGGGCCGGGGGGGCGGGCTGAATGCGGAAGCTCATGAGGTCTCCTCGGGGCTGAATGGCGGTGAAAGGATGTTTCGTTTTGTGCTGCCTATGGGTTATTAAATTGCGGATCGGCAAGCAAGGGAATTTTGCTGCAGGTGCGACATGTCGTGGAATACCGCTTTGCGCGGGCAGTGTTGATCGCGGGCAACGCCATCGTTTCAGCTGTTGCGGTCGGTCCGATGCTGTCGCTACGGTCCCGGGCGAACACTGCCAGAGATGAGACATCCACGTTATGACTGAATTGACCGGGGCATGCCTGTGCGGGGCCGTTGCCTATTCAATGGCCCAACCCCCAGCGAGAACGACGATCTGCTACTGCAACTTCTGCCAGCGCGCGACCGGGGGCGCGCAGGGCATTCTGCCAATCGCGCCGCTGGCCGATCTTGCCGTGACCCACGGGGCGCCGGACACCTATGCGCATGTCTCCGAGGGCAGCGGTAAACAGGTTATCCTGCATTTCTGCGCGTCCTGCGGGACAAAGCTCTACATGACCTACGAACGCTGGCCGGATATGGTTGGTCTCTATGCCGGCACGCTTGACGATCCGGTGGCGGTCAGGCTCGATCCGGCGAACAGCAAGCAGATCTTTGTCGCCTCCGCCCGGCCGGGAACGGTTGTGCACGCCGGAATTCCGGCCTTCTGGGAGCACGCGGCGACAGCGGATGGCCTGCCCGAACCGTCGTTTGTTCTTGAGACTCCGACAGCGGTCGAAGACCTGAAACGAGGGTGACGCCCTGTGCCCGGCGCGACCTGCATGGCGGTCGGCGGGGGCAGGCAGGGCGGGCTTTATGATGTGCTTTCAGCATCGGGCGCGGTCTGACGCCCGGCGGTTGCTGGCGATTGGTAAAAATTTTGAGCAGATCGCCCCATCGCGAAAGATTCTTCGCAAGCATCCCTGCTGCAAGTGCGAAAACGACATCGCTTTGCGCAGGGCGCACGCTAGGTTCGGCCCAATCGCATGACGGGGCCGCGCGGCCCCGAACGAACAAGGAGACTGCCATGATCGAGACCCCCTATCTGCTATTCCTCGGCGACGCGCCCGACCCGCTCGCTGCCAAGGTCGCCCAGGGGATCAAGGACTGGCGTCCGGAAAACTGCGTTGGCCAGCTGCGTCTTGAGGGCTGCAAGGCCGACATGAAGCTGCCCGACATGACGCTGGCCGAAGCCAAGGCTGCCGGTGCCAAGACGCTGGTGATCGGCGTGGCAAACCGCGGTGGGATGATCTCGCAGACTTGGAAAAAGGTGCTTGTCGAGGCGCTTGAAGAGGGCTTCGATCTGGCCTCCGGCCTGCACAACCTGCTGCGCGAGGAAGAAGACCTTGCCGCCGTCGCCAAGGCCACCGGCCAGAACCTTTGGGACGTGCGCATCCCGCAGGTGAAATACCCCATCGCCAACGGCGAGCCGCGCAAGGGCAAGCGCCTGCTGGCTGTCGGCACCGATTGTTCGGTCGGCAAGATGTACACCGCGCTGGCGATGGATGCCTGCATGCGCGAAAAGGACATGAAATCGACCTTCCGCGCCACCGGCCAGACCGGCATTCTGATCACCGGCGACGGTGTGCCGCTGGATGCGGTCATCGCCGATTTTATGGCTGGCTCGATCGAATACCTGACCCCCGACAACGATGATGACCACTGGGACATCATCGAAGGGCAGGGCAGTCTGTTCCACGTGTCCTATTCCGGCGTGACCATGGCGCTGGTGCATGGCGGTCAGCCCGACGCACTGGTGCTGTGCCACGAGCCGACCCGCACCCATATGCGCGGTCTGCCGGGTTATCAGCTGCCGACGCTCGAAGCGGTGCGCGATGTCGCGCTGACGCTGGCGCAGGTGGCGAACCCGGCGTGCAAGGTGATCGGCGTGTCGATCAACACCCAGCACATGGGCGACGACGAGGCACTGGCCTATTGCGCCGAGGTCGAGGCGCGCCTTGGCCTTCCGACCGTCGATCCGTTCCGCCACGGCGCTGATCGCCTTGTCGAGGCGCTTGCCGCCTATTGATCCCTTTGACAGGGGTGTAACCATCACGGGCGGCGGCGCGTTCGGGCGCCGCCGGGCCGTACGTATATACTGGAAAGATGAAAGGGCAAGCGCATGATCGAAGTGACGCGGGACACGTTCAAACTGGCGCAGGTCTTTACCATTTCGCGCGGCAGCCGGACCGAGTCCAAGGTGCTGACGGTCAAGGTGACGCAGAACGGCGTGACTGGCTGGGGCGAATGCGTGCCCTACGCGCGCTATGACGAGACGCTGGACAGCGTCGAAGCCGAAATCATGGGGCTGCCGGGCGATGTGAGCCGCGAGGCGCTGCAATCGCTGCTGCCCGCCGGTGCCGCACGCAATGCTGTCGATTGCGCGCTGTGGGATCTGGAAGCCAAGACCACTGGCAAGCGGGTGTGGGAGCTGCTCGGGATGCCCAAGCCCGGCCCCGAGATCACCGCCTATACCCTGTCGCTCGACACGCCCGAAGCGATGCGCGCGCAAGCGCAGAAAAACGCCTTTCGCCCGCTGCTCAAGATCAAGCTGGGCACGCCCGACGATATGGCCCGGCTTGAAGCCGTGCGCGAGGGCGCGCCGAAATCCACCATCATCGTCGATGCCAACGAAGGCTGGTCGGCGCAGGTATACGCCGATCTGGCGCCGCATCTGGTGCGGCTGGGCGTGGCGATGGTCGAACAGCCGCTGCCTGCCGGAGAGGACGAGGCGCTGATCGGCATGGATCGTCCGGTGCCGGTCTGCGCCGATGAATCCGCCCATGACCGGGCCTCGCTGCCGGGGCTCAAGGGCAAGTATGACATCGTCAACATCAAGCTCGACAAGACCGGCGGGCTGACCGAGGCGCTGGCCCTGCGCGAGGCCGCGCTGGCCGAGGGTTACGGCATCTTTGTCGGCTGTATGGTCGGCTCGTCGCTGGCCATGGCACCCGCCGTGCTGCTGGCGCAGGGGGCCGGGTTCACCGATCTGGATGGCCCGCTGCTGCTGGGCGAGGATCGCGCCGTGCCGCTGCAATTCGACGAGGCCGGGGTGCACCCGTCCTCGCCGGAGCTCTGGGGGTGAGCGGTGTCAGTCGACGCTCAGCGACATGCAGGCTTCGTTGCCGCTCAGCGTGACGGAGTCGCGCCGGGTGATTTTCGGGTCTTCGACGCTGACGCAAAGGCTGAACTCCTTGTCCGACAGACGCAGGTAGCGGATGTCGCTGGCCATTGCGGTCAGGGTCTCGGGGTGATCGGCGCAGCTCAGCGGGTCGATGGTTTCGGGCAGGGCGGGCTTGTCGCGCAGGCAGGTCCGCAGATCCCAGGACAGCGCGTTCAGGTCACTCAGGCGGGCGGCGTCGCGCGCCTCCAACCGGCCCCGTGCCGGGCCGCCGATGCTGGCGTATGTGGCGCCGAGCACCAGCACCACAAGACCGAGCAGCCCTGCCGCAGCGGGCAGACGACCCCGCTCCTGACGGAAATAGCCCAGCACCAGCGCGGCCATGGCCGCGACCGCCAGCGATTTGCCCAGAAACCGCGATGTCACCATGCCATCGAGGAACGTGTAGATCAGCCACAACGCGTCGCTGAGCAATGTGATGGCCGCGATCAGCAGCGCCAGCGAGCTGAGCCAGCGGCGCACGGTGCCGTGCCGCCGCGCCGGGTCGGCGTCAAGGCTGCGCCGGTCGGCCCGGTCGAGCAGCCAGAACGTCGGGGCGAAGACGATCAGCGCCGCCATCGACCAGCGCGCCCCGCCGCTGCTGCCGCCGCTGCGGCTGGCCGGATCGGCAAGGTGACTGTCGATCTGCGCGAAGAGCAGCGCGATGACATGGCCCGCCACCATGCCGAAAGCCACGAACAGCAGCGCGTAGAACAGCGCATCGCGCGCCGCCGTGCTGCGCACCGGGCGGGGGATCGCACCCGCCGGGCCGGTGCTGTCGGACCAGCCCGCCAGCGCGGCGTCGGTTTCGCGCGCCGTCCAGCCCTCGGCCTGCAACTGGCTGCGCAGGGCTTGCTTGGATACGCCCTGCGCCATTGCCCGGCCGATATAGGCCGCAAGCCTGTCGTCTTCCACCATGTCTGCCCCTCTTGCATTGGTTGTTCTGCGCATAGATGGGCATTCGGCATTTGTCATCCAACCGCGCGCGGGCTAACGCTTTCCCGCCGCGACGTCATACGCGGCACTGCCGCCCCCCAAGCCAAGGAGCTTTGTTCATGACCCGGACCGTCTATCTCAACGGTGAGTATCTTCCCGAGACCGAGGCGAAAGTGTCGATCTTCGACCGCGCCTTCCTGATGGCGGATGGCGTCTACGAGGTGACCTCGGTGCTGGGCGGCAAGCTGATCGACTTCGAAGGCCATCTCAAGCGGTTGGAACGCTCGCTGAACGAGCTGGACATGAAGAAGCCCGCTGCCTTTGACGATCTGCTCGAGATCCACCGCAAGCTGGTGGAGCTGAACGGCATCGACGAGGGGCTGATCTATCTGCAGGTGACGCGCGGCGCGCCCGGCGATCGCGATTTCGCCTTTCCCGACCCCGAGACCACCGAGCCGACGCTGGTGCTGTTTACCCAAAGCAAGCCGGGGCTGGCCGACAACCCGACCGCGAAAAAGGGCATCAAGGTCATTTCGATCGATGACATCCGCTGGGGCCGCCGCGACATCAAGACGGTGCAGCTGCTCTACCCGTCGATGGGCAAGATGATGGCCAAGAAGGCTGGGGCCGACGATGCCTGGATGGTCGAGGACGGCTTTGTCACCGAAGGCACGTCGAACAATGCCTATATCGTCAAGGACGGCAAGATCATCACCCGCAACCTGTCGACCGACATCCTGCACGGCATCACCCGCGCTGCGGTTCTGGCCTTTGCCCGCGAGGCGCAGATGGCGGTCGAAGAGCGGCCCTTTACCATCGATGAGGTCAAGGCAGCGGACGAGGCGTTTTACACCTCGGCGTCGTCCTTCGTGATGCCGGTGGTCGAGATGGATGGCGCGGCCATCGGATCGGGTACGCCCGGCCCGGTCGCGGCGCGGCTGCGTGAGATCTATCTGGCGGAAAGCCTGAAGGTCGCGATCTGACCTTTCGAAAGGTTTGACAGGCGGCGCCCGGTTTTCGGGCGCCGTTTTGCGTTGTGGGCTGCCTCCGGCGGGAGTTTATCTGGCAAGATGAAGCTGCGGGCGCGTCAGGAAACGAAGCGTGCTGCGGCTTGTCCGGCCCAAAGCCCGGTGGCAAGGCAGGCATTCAGCAGGTAGCCGCCGGTGGGGGCTTCCCATTCCAGCATCTCTCCGGCGCAGAAAGTGCCGGGGCGGGCGGTGAGCATCAGATTTTGATCGAGCGCCGCAAAGGGCAGGCCCCCGGCGGTCGAGATCGCCTCGTCGAGCGGGCGCAGCCCAGCATAGGGGATGGGCAGCGCCTTGAGCAGCTTTGCCAGCGCCTGCGGATCGCTTGGCAAGGGGCGGGCGCATTCCATCAGCAGGGCGCGGGTTTGCGCATCGAGGCGCAGCTGTTTGCGCAGGTGGTTGGACAGGCTCTGCTTGCCGCGCGGCTTGCTTAGCTTGGCGATGAGCGCGTTGGTGGTCAGGTCGGGGGCAAGGTCGGCGTTCAGCGGCGCGCCGTCGCGCAGCGCCGAGGTCAGCGGGTAGAGCCCGCCGCCTTCGAGCCCGCGGGCCGAGATCACCGCTTCGCCGCGCGAGGTCAGCGCGCCTGCGTGCCAAGCGATGCCTTTCAGCGGTGCGCCGAGATGCTGGGTCATATGGGCGGACCAGCGCATCACCAGCCCGGCATTGGCGGGTGAAAACGGGGTGAGGGCGATGCCGTCACGCCCAAGGATCTGCGCCCAGCCGCCATCCGATCCAAGCCGCGCCCAGCTTGCGCCTCCAAGCGCCAGCACGGTGACTTTGGGTGTCAGCGCGCGGGCGCCTTCCGGCGTGTCGAAGGTGCAGGCGGCGCCGTCCCAGCCCGTCCAGCGCCAGCGGGTGCGGGTCATCACGCCCATCGCGCCGAGCCGCGCGGCCCAGGCGCGCAGCAGTGGCGAGGCCTTCATCGCGACCGGAAACACCCGCCCGGTGGAGCCGGTAAAGCAGGGCTGGCCCAGCCCTTCGGCCCAGCCGCGAACGGCGCTGGGCGGGAAGCTTTCCAGCATCGGGCGCAGATCGGTGGTGGCCCGGCCATAGGCGGACAGGAAGGTTTCGAACGGTTCGTCCTTGGTCAGGTTCAGCCCGGATTTTCCCGCCATGAGGAATTTGCGCGCCACCGAGGGTTTGTGATCGGCAATCAGCACCGACAGTCCGGCTGCGGCCAGCGCATCCGCCGCCATCAGCCCGGCGGGGCCTGCGCCGACAATCAGCGCGTCTGGGCTGTCTTGATCCATATCGCCTCTTGATTGCAGCGGGTCAGGGGCCAGTCTGTAGCCCTGCGCGCCCCTGCGGCGCAAGAGGTGCCCGATTGACCGACGAGAACGCCCCCATCTGCCCGCTATGCCTGCGCCCGATCCCGCGCGAGGCCCGGCAAAGCCTGCACCATCTGGTGCCGAAGCTGAAAGGCGGCAAAGGCGGGCCGACCGTGCTGCTGCACCAGATCTGCCACAACGAGATCCACGCCAGCTTTACCGAAGCCGAACTGGCGCGGGAGTTCAACACCCCCGAGGCGCTGCGGGCGCATCCCCGGATGGAGCGATTCCTGAAATGGGTGGCGAAACGGCCACCGAGCTTTCATGCAAGATCGAGCGGCGGACGGCGCAAGCGGTAAGCCACGAGCGGGGGCGCGACGGTTGGGCCCCCCGGCGGCCACGGGGGACTTGACGGATTTGCACTGTCGATGAAACTCGGACCCAGGTTGCAGTTTTGCGTTTTCCATCATGAGGTGACCGATGTCTCGGTGTCTTTCCCTTGCCCTTCTCCTCGTGGCGGGGCTGTGCAGTGCCCGGCTTGCAAACGCGCAGCAGAGGCTGGACACCGTGCCAGAGCCGATGCGGGGGATCTGGGTGCAGTCCGAGCACGCGGCGGATTGTTCGAGCGGGCGTCACAATTTCTGGATCCTGGGCCCGGCGTCGGACCTGTACTATATCGGTCCGGCCGAAACCTACACGATGACCTACACGGACATCCCCGCCTATGACGGCGATCGCATCCACCTTGTCTTCGAGGACGATACCAGCGAAGTCGTGCAGCTTGGGGGCGAACGCCTTGCAACCTATTTCATCGAAGACCCGAAGCCGATTCCGGCCGAGGAGATCGAAGCGGCGATGAATGGGGCCAAGCGAGTCGCCTACACGCGCTGTGAGGGCTTGTCGGTGGAGGGCGGGGCGTTGCTGCTGGCGGAACTGGCCGCGCTACACCTGAGCGATGTGGTGCCGGTCTGCCTCGCCGGTTCCGCAGGCTGCGGGGATGCGGTGTTCGGGTTTCTCGACCTGTCGGGGGATGGCGCCCTGTCTGCCGCCGAACTGGCACGCGGCCTGCGCGTGGCAACACTGGCCAGCGTCAGCGCAGAGGACATGGAGCCGCGTACGCCCCTTCCTTCGAAATTCCGGAGCTTTCAGACACTTCCGGAGACCGCCGCCCGGATCGTCGCGCAGCTTGACTACGACGGGTCGGGCACGATCGGGCGCGACGAGCTGGATGCCGATCTCGGTCGCTTTGGCGGGAACGAGATCTGGCAGTTGATCTTTGCGCTGCTGACCGGCGAGGCAGGTCCCGACGATATCGCAAAGATCCGAGCCGCGTTTCCGGTGCGCTGAGCCGCGTCGCTGCTCAGTCCTGCACCGGCCTTGGCGTCAGCGTTGCCAGCTGTTCGACCCAGGCGATGTGGCGCGGCAGGCAGCGGGTCTGCAGATCGTAATGCTCGCGCACGAAGGCACGGGCCGCCTTGCCCATGCGGTCGCGGGCCTGCGGATCGTCAAGCAGGGCGCAGGTTTTTTCGATGATGCCGTCGACGTCGAAGAAATCGACCATCACGCCGGTCTCGCCCTCGCTCAGCACCTCGCGCACCGGCTTGGTGCCCGAGGCGACGATGGCGCATTCCGCGCTCATCGCTTCGAGCAGCGACCAGCTGAGCACGAAGGGATAGGTCAGGTAGACATGCACCCGGCTGATCTGCATCATCGCCAGAAAGCGCTCATAGGGCACCCGGCCAAGGAAATGCACCCGCGCCCAGTCTTCGGGGGTCATGCGCTCGGCGATCTCGTCGATGAAGATCTGCTTCCATGTCTTGCCGTCAGGGGCTTTGGAGCCATAGCTGACCTCGTCGCCGCCGATCAGCACCACCTGCGCGTTCGGGCGCCGCTTCAGCAGCTCGGGCAGGGCGCGCATGAAGATGTGATAGCCCCGGTAGGGTTCCAGATTGCGGTTGATGAAGGTGATGACCTCGTCGTCGCGGCTGAGCACGCGGCCATCGGTGACCTCGAGCGTTGCGTCCGGCTTTGGCACCACCAGATCGGTGTTCACGCCGTCATGCGCCACGGTGATGCGGTCTTGCCAGTGGCCCGGAAAGGTTTCGGCCTGAAACGCGGTGGGCGAGATGCCCGCATCCATGATTTCCTCGTGCAGGCGGTTGTTGAGGTTCTTCAGCCGCAGCCGCAGCGGGTCGGACTGGGTCTGGGCGCGCTGGAATTCGGGATCGAACGCGGTGAAGTCGGGCAGGCTCTGGTGGTAGAGTTCGCAATACAGCCCCATGCGGGCACCCGGCCAGACATCCTTGAGGAACAGGCTCTCGCCCCAGCCGTGATGGGCAAGGATCACATCGGGGGTGAAGCCGCGCTCGCGCAGCGCCAGCGCGCCGTTGCAGCACGAGGTGGCGCGGATCAGCTTGGTTTCGAAATCCTGAAGCCATGGGTGGATGTCGGGGGCCGACTTGCCGCGGATCGCATAGGGCAGGATGCTGACCCCCTGCCATTTCGTCGGCTTCTTGACCTTGAGTGTCAGGGCCACGACCTCGTGCCCGCGGGCGGCCAGCGCCGGGGCGAGATGCTTGTACTGTCCGGGGAAGTTCTGGTGGATGCAGAGGATCTTCATGGCGGCCCGCGCTTGCTTGTGCTTCGATTGGTTGTCGCATGGGCAAGCCGTTCGGCCAATGCGCGACTATGCGGATGGCGGCGGTGCGTTGCGGGAATGTCGCCCGCAGGCGGGGGCCTGTGTGGGGGCGGGTCGGCCCAGTGGTGGAAGACCGGGCGGTCGCCACAAAGCCGCCCTGTCGCCCGCGAAACGGCACGCTTGAGGCTGGACTTTGCGCGGGGATGGGGTTCCCTTCCTGTGCGAACGATCAGAAAGGACCCCCGATGCAGCTGCTTTTCGAACACGACGAATACCGCGCCCGCGTGGCAAAGGTGCAGGCGGCGATGCGGGGGCGGGGGATCGACGTCTTGCTGGTGTCGAACCCGGCAAACCAGTTCTGGCTGACCGGCTATGACGGCTGGTCGTTCTATACGCCGCAAATGGTGGTGGTGCATGTCGATGCCGCCGAGCCGTTCTGGTTCGGGCGCAAGATGGATGCGGTCGGGGCGAAGTTCACCGCCTATCTGGCGGAAGAAAACGTCATCCCCTATCCGGACAAATACGTTGGCAGCGACACGCTGCACCCGATGCAATACCTTGTGGACCTGCTGAAGCAAAAGGGCTGGGACAAGGGGCGCATCGCCGCCGAGCAGGATGATTATTACTATACCGCCAAGTGGAATCGCATCCTTGTGGCGGGGCTGGGGCAGGGGGAATTCGATGACGGGTTTCTGCTGGTCAACCGCTGCCGCATGGTGAAATCCGAGCGCGAATTGATCTACATGCGGCAGGCCGGACAGATCGCCGCGCTGGCGCAGGACGCGGCGCGGCAGATGTGCAAACCCGGCGTGCGGCAATGCGACGTGATGGCAGAGCTTTACCGCGTGACCACATCGGGCACGCCGGAATTTGGCGGCACCTTTCCGTGCAAGCCGCCCAACGCCATGGTGGGCGAGCGCGCCTCGGCCCCGCATCTGAGCTGGACCGACGCGCCGCTAGAAGAGGGCGAGATCTTTTACATCGAGATGGGTGGCATCCGGCACCGGTATCACGCGCCGCTGTCGCGCTGCGTCTATGTGGGAACGCCGCCTGCGGAGCTGGTCGAGACGACGAAGATCATTCGCGAGGGGCTGGAGGCCGCGCTGGACGTGGTCAAACCCGGCATCGCCTGTCAGGACATGGCAGCGGCTTGGGACGCGGTGATCCGCAAACATGGCATCGAGAAGGACAGCCGCATCGGCTATCCGGTCGGCATCGGCTTTCCGCCGACATGGGGCGAGCTAACCTGTTCGCTGCGCGCCGGAGACATGACAATCATGGAAGAGAACATGACATTCCACTGCATTCCGGCGCTCTGGCGCGACACATATGGGCTGGTGGTCTCCGAGACCTTTGCCGTCACGCCGCAGGGGGCAGAGTGCTTTGCCGACTGCCCGCGCGAATTGCTGGTGGCATGATGGGGTTCACGACACGCCCCGAGATCCGCGGCACGTTTGGCGTGGTGACATCGACCCACTGGATTGCGTCTGCGGTCGGCATGGCGGTGCTGGAAAAGGGCGGCAATGCGTTTGATGCCGCCGTGGCCACGGGGTTTGTCCTGCAGGTGGTGGAGCCGCATCTGAACGGCCCGGCGGGCGATCTGCCGGTGATCTTCAAAACGGCGTCTGAAGCGCCGCTTGTGCTATGTGCGCAGGGCACCGCGCCGATGGCGGCCACGCCCGAGCGGATGGCGCAAGAGGGGATCGAGGGGCTGATCCCCGGCTCGGGCCTGCTGGCGACGGTGGTGCCCGGGGCGTGGGATGGCTGGCTGTTGCTGCTGCGCGATCATGGCACCATGGAGCTGGCCGAGGTGCTGGCCCCCGCCATCGGCTATGCGCGCGATGGCCACCCGGTGCTGCCCTCGGTGTCGGCGGCGATTGGCGGGCTGGCCGGCTTCTTTGCCGCGCATTGGCCATCGAGCGCCGATCTCTGGACGCCGGGCGGCGAGATCCCGGAGCAGCAGGCGCTGTTCCGCAACCCCGATCTTGCCGCAACATGGGAGCGTCTGGCGCAAAGCCCCGGCGACACCCGCGAAGCCCGGATCGACGCCGCCCGTGCCGCGTGGCGCAGCGGTTTTGTCGCCGATGCGATCTGCGACTACCTGTCCGAGGCAAAGGTGATGGATGTCACCGGCGCGCGGCATGGCGCGCTGCTGTCGCGCGAGGATCTGGCAGACTGGCAGGCGCGATACGAGCCCCCCGCGCGCATCGACTATCACGGCTGGGCCCTGCACAAGACCGGCCCGTGGGGGCAGGGGCCGGTGCTGCTTCAGGCGTTGCAGATCCTCAAGGCGTTTGATTTGGCCGCGATGGATCCGCACGGCGCCGAGTTTACCCATACCGTTATCGAGGCGATAAAGCTCGCCTACGCGGACCGCGAGGCCTATTACGGCGATCCTGATTTCAGCGACATTCCGATGGATGTGCTGCTGTCCGAATCCTATGGCCGCGAGCGGGCAAAGCTGATCGGGCCGCAGGCCAGCCTTGAGCAGCGCCCCGGCCGCATTCCCGGCTATGAGCATTGGGCCGATGCCGCCATCGCCCGCGCCGCGCGGCACATCGAGGTTGCCACCGACCCCGCCACCGGTGAGCCGACCATGGCGCATCTGACCGACCGCAAGGGCGACACGGTGCATCTGGACATCATTGATCGCTGGGGCAACGCGGTGTCGGCCACGCCGTCGGGGGGCTGGCTGCAGTCCAATCCGGTTGTCCCCGGCCTTGGCTTTGCGCTCAATTCGCGCGTGCAGATGTTCTGGCTTGATCCGGGGCTGGCCTCGACCCTGCGGCCCGGATCGCGCCCGCGCACCACGCTGACCCCGACCATCGCCACCAAGGGCGACGATCTGCTGGCTTTTGGCACCCCCGGCGGCGATCAGCAGGACCAGTGGCAGCTGGTCTGGTTTCTGCGCTTCGTGCATCACGGTATGGATCTGCAGCAAGGCATCGACGCGCCGCTGTTCCATTCCCAGCACTTTCAGGGCTCGTTCTATCCGCGCAGCGCGCAACCGGGCCGCCTGATGATCGAAGAGACCATCGGGCAGCCGGTCATCGACGCGCTGCGCGCAAAGGGGCACGAGGTGATCGTGGCCGCGCCCAACACCGTCGGTCGCCTGACGGCGGCGCGGCGCCACCCGGATGGGATGCTACAGGCGGCGGCGACCCCGCGCCTGATGCAGGCCTATGCCATCGGACGATAGGAGCAACACATGGACATCACCCGCATTCGCGGCCCCTATACCGGGCGCAATTCCGGCACCAGCTACAACGGCATGGGCTGGGCCGTTGCGACCACGCAGATCGACACCGACGATGTGTTCGAGCAGACCGCCAGCACGCTTGCGCGCCTTGACGAGAGCCTCCGCGAGATGGGCACCGACAAGACCCGCCTGCTGAGCGCGACCATCTACCTGACCGACATCGCGCAGAAAGACGCGATGGACCGGGCGTGGACCACATGGATCGGCGATGATCCGGCGCATTGGCCGCAACGCGCCTGCGTGCAGAGCGGCCTTGCGGCGGGCCATCTGGTCGAGATCGTGGTGCTGGCCGCGGTCTGACATTGCCCCGGCGCGCTGCGCGCCCTACCGTTTGCGGGCAACCGTGACGGGAGACGCGCATGGCCTTCGATTTCATCCTGATGCTGACCGAGAACGACCGCACCATCCCTGATGCGCGGGCGCGGATCGACGAGGCGCTTGAGGGCGGCGTGCGGCATATCGGCTTCAAGGACGTGGGCCTGCCGCTGGGCGAACTCAAGGGCCTTGCCGAGGCGATCCGCGCGGCGGGCGGGCGCAGCTATCTTGAGGTGGTGAGCCTTGACGAGGCCAGCGAGCTGGCTTCGGCCCGCGCGGCGGTCGAGCTGGATGTGGATTGCCTGCTGGGCGGCACAAGGCCTAAGGCGGTCAGCCGGGTCACCCGCGACCACCCGCTGCGCTATTATCCGTTTGCGGGCGAGATCACCGGCCATCCCAGCGTGTTGCAGGGACCGATCGAGGCGATCACCGACAGTGCGCGGCAACTGGCGGATCTGGAACATGTGCATGGGCTTGACTTGCTGGCCTATCGCTTTGCCGGCGATGTGCCGGCGCTGATGCACAGCGTCTGCGCGGCGGTGGGCAAGCCGGTGATCATGGCGGGCAGCATCGACAGCGACGCGCGCATCATGGCGGCGGCCGAGTCCGGCGCGGCGGGCTTTACCGTCGGCACCGCAGCGCTTGCCGGGGCGTTTCCCGCCGAAGGGCCGGGATTTGCCGCGCAGGTGCGCGCCATCCTCGCGCTGACGCAGGCGGGGCAGGCGCGCTCGACCGCGCCGCGCAACATCGCGCTGGCCGCGCATGATACCCGCAAGGCGCATTTGCGCGCATGGGTGCTGCGCCATGCCGGCGCGCTGGAAGGTCACCGGCTGATCTGCACCGGCGGCACCGGGCGGATGATCGCCGAGGCCGCGCCGCAGCTGACCCTGCGCCGCCTGTCGCGGGGCTCGCGCGGGGGGGATCAGCAGCTTGGCGCGCTGATCGCCACCGGAGAGCTGGACGCGGTGATCTTTTTCGCCGATCCCACCGTGCCGCACGGCGGCGAGGCCGATCTTCAGGCACTGACCCGGCTTGCGGTTCTGCACGACACGCCGCTGGCGCTGGGCCCGTCTGCCGCCGACATGATCCGCGGCGCGCTGCTGTAACGGCAGGGCGAAATTCCGGCGCCGGGTCCAACTTTCGCCCAAATCAGAGCTTATGGATCACAGTCGCAACGGTGGGGGCCGTTCGTGCTGCTGAAGGAGCGTCCGATGCGTCGCAAAACCGGGTTTCTGGCCCTGTCGCTGGGTCTGCTTGCCGCCCCCGCCATGGCCGAGGTGCATTATGTGCTGATGATGGGAAGCGGCTATTTCCCCGATGCGGTCTACCCCGCGATCGGGGATCAGGTGAAATTCGTCAACCAATCCGATATCGCCATGGCGGCCACCGCCACCGATGCCAGCTGGACCACCGGCATCATGCTTCCCGCCGCCGAGGTGCTGCTGGATGTGAGTGAGGGCATGACCCAGACCTTCACCGATACCGTCAATATCGACAGCATCGCCGAAGGCACCATCGATTACGTCAATCCGCCGCCGCTGGATCTTGCGACCAACGCGCAAAGCAACTGAGCTAAAGCGGGCGGATCAGCTGCGGGCCGCTGGCGCGGTTGGAGTTGACCTCGCTTGCAACGCGGTGCCAGCGCAGGCTGCCTTCGGGCGCGGGTTGCATCAGCCGCGCCGCGCCATGGCCGGTTTCGCCCAGCCAGAGCGGCCAGTCCTCGGGGCGCAGGATCACCGGCATCCGGTGGTGGATCTCGGCCATAGCGCCCTGCGCCTGCGTGGTGACGATGGCGCAGGTCCGCAGCTGCGCGCCGTCAACCTCCCAGTCCTGCCAGATTGCGGCAAAGACCAGCGCGGTCTCGTCGGTTGGATGGATATACCACGGCAGGCGCTTGCCGTCGGCATCCTTGGTCCATTCGTAATAGCCACTGGCCGGGATCAGGCAGCGCCGCGCGCGGGCGGCGGCGCGAAAGGCGGGCTTTTCCGCGAGGGTTTCGGCGCGGGCATTGATCAGCAGCGGGCCATCCGACAAGGTTTTGTACCAATGCGGCACAAAGCCCCAGCGCATCGGCGCAAGGCTGCGCAGCCCGTCCGCGCTGCGCACCGTGGCCACCTGCACCGTCGGGCAGACGTTGAAATTCGGTACCGGGGGCAGGTCGTTGGCGGGGGCGGCGTCGAACATCTGCGCCATGGCCTCGGGGGCGAGGGTGATGGCGTAGCGCCCGCACATGTCAGCGGATCATCGCCTTGATCGCAGCGGCATGGGCCGGGCTTGCGTCCAGCGTGTCGGCGCAAAGCGCCCGCGCCTCGACCAGCAGCGTATCGGGCGGGGCGAGGCGGTCGATCAGGCCCCAAAGCTGCGCCTCTTCGACGGGGATCTTCTGCCCCGCCATCAGGATCATTTTCGCGCGCGCCGGGCCGATCAGCGCCGTCAGCCGCACCGGATCGGAGGGCTGCGGCAAAAAGCCCAGCTTCATCACCGGGTAGAACAGCTTGGCCCCCGGCGCCGCGAGGCGCAGATCGCAGGCCAGCACCATCCCCAGCGCGCCGCCAGCCGCCGTGCCGTTGAGCGCCGCCACCGTCAGCCCCGGCAGACGCGCGATTGCTCCGGACAGCCGCTCCCACAGCGGCGAGGTTGCAAGCCCGGCGCGCGCGGCCTCAAGGTCGGCCCCGGCGGAAAACACCTTTCCCGCGCCGGTGAGGATCAGCGCCTGCGCCTCGTGCGCGGATTCGGCGATCTCGCACAGCTGTTCGAGCATCTGCGGCGTCAGCGAATTGGCCTTGTCCTGCCGGTCGATGGTCACGATCCACAGACCGGCATCTTTTTCCAGAGAGATCACGCCACGCCGACCTTGCTGCGGATGTCCGGATCGCGCAGCGAGACCTCGTCGCCGCACCAACCGTCTGCCTCGGGCGAACACATCCAGACCAGCGCCTCGGCCACCCATTCGGGCGGAATATGGTCGGACCAGTCAAGCTGGCTGACCGGGTTGATGCCGCTGGCCTTGATGGCCTTTTGCATCTGGGTCGCCACGGTGCCCGGCGACAGAGATATCGCCCGAATGCCGCTTTGGCTGTATTCCTCATGCGCGGCGCGGGTCAGCATCAGCGCGGCGGCCTTGCTGGAGCAATAGGCCGACCACCCCGATAGCGGGCGATGCGCCGCCCCTGATCCGATGGTCAGGATGCTGCCGCCCCCCGCCGCCAGCATCACCGGAAGCGCCGCGCGGATGCCGTGGAACACCCCCTTGGTGTTGATGTCCAGCGCCGCGCCCCAGGCGTCGGGGTCGGCCTCGGCCAGCGGCGCGATGGGGTCGATCACCCCGGCGTTGTTGACCAGCACATCCAGCGAGCCAAAGGCGGTGAGGCAGTTTTGCACCGCCTGCTCGACCTCCCAGTAGCGCGACACCTCGCAGGGGATCGCCGCGGCGTCAGGGCCGATTTCTCCGGCGATTTCGGCGATGGCGTCCTTGCTGCGCGCCACAAGGGCGACCTTGGCCCCGGCTGCGGCAAAGCGGCGGGCAGCGGCGGCGCCGATGCCGCGGCTTGCCCCGGTGATCATCACTGTCTTGCCTGTCAGATCCACGTGAACCCCCCTTTGTCTGCGACTCGCTTCTTGGTAATGGCTGGCCCTGCGACGGTCCACCCTCTTGACCCGAGGGAGCCGCGCGCCAACGTTAGTTACAGGTAGACGCAGAGCGGGAGAGGGTGATCATGCTCGTATCAAAACAGGGGCTCGCGGTTGCGGCGATGGCGCTTTGCCTGGGCCATCCGGCGCTGGCCGAGGTATCGCCCGAACAGGTCTGGCAGGAGCTCGAGGCCTATGTCACCGACATGGGTTACGATCTGCGCGCCAGCCAAAGCCATGCCGGGGGCGCGCTGCGTCTGTCGGATGTGGCGATACACATGCCCTTTCCCGAGGGCGACGGCGAGATGACCGCCCAGATCGGCGAGATGCTGCTGACGCCTGCGGGCGGGGCGGTCAAGGTGGCACTGCCCGCGCGTTTTCCGATCACGCTGACCGCGACGCCGAAGCCCGAGGAAGATATCGAGGCCGTCGACATGACCATCGAGGTCTCGCTCGATGCCCCCGAGATGACGGTGTCGGGCGATCCGGGCGACACCACGTGGGACTATGCTTTCGAGCGCATTGGCATGGCGCTGAGCGAGCTGATCGTCGATGACGCGACGGTAGGTCGCGATGCCGCCCGCGCTCAGGCTTCTGCCGGGCCAGTCAGCGGCACCAGCCGCATGGCGCTGGCCGACGGCTTGCGCAAGATCGACCAGAAGGTCAGCTTTGGCGATCTGACATGGGATCTGCTTGGCAACGATCCCGACAGCGCGAATGGCGGCACCCTTGCTGGGGCGCTGACCGGGCTGCGCTCGCAAACCCGCGCCAACCTGCCGCAGGGCGACGCACAGAACATGTCGGCGCTGCTCGGCGATGGGTTCGACGTGGCGGCGACGCTGAACTGGGACAGCAGCCAGACCGCCTTTGCCGTGACCGAGACCGGGAGCGAGACCACGGGCAGCACCCGCAGCGGGGTTGGTGCAGTCGAGGTGGCGATGGGGCCGCAGGGGCTGCGCTACGACCTGCAAAGCGCGGACATGTCGATCGAACTGTCGCCGCCGGGAATGCCCTTCCCGTTGTCTGCGGCGATGCAGAGTTTCGAGATGAAGCTGGCAGGCCCGGTTGGCCCGGCCGAAGCCCCGCAGGACATCGCCATCGGCCTGACGCTGGGCGAGCTGACCCTCTCAGAGATGATCTGGGCGATGATCGATCCGCAGGCAGTGCTGCCGCGCGATCCGGCGACGCTGGCGCTGGACATCACCGGCAAGGTCACGCCCTACATGGAGATGTTCGACCCGGCGAAGCTGGCTGAGCTGGACAGCGGCAACGTCAAACCCGGAGAGCTGAACGCGCTGACCCTGAACGGCCTGACGCTGGAGGCGGCGGGGGCAAGGCTGAGCGGCACCGGCGCGTTTACCTTCGACAACGACGATCTTGAAAGCTTCGATGGCTTTCCCGCGCCCGAAGGCACGCTCGATCTGGCCCTGAGCGGGGCGAACGGGCTGCTCGACAAGCTGATGGCGCTGGGGCTGGTCGATGAGACACAGGCGATGGGCACGCGGATGATGCTGGGAATGTTCGCCGTCCCCGGCAATGCCGAGGACAGCCTGACCTCGACCATCGAGATCAATGGCCGCGGGCAGATCCTTGCCAACGGCCAGCGCATCAAGTGACCCTCAGGCCTGACGCAGCGCCGGAAGCCCGACGCCGGTGGAGTCAAACCCGCCATCCACCGCCAGCACCTGCCCGGTAATATAGGATGCCTTGTCCGAGGCGAGAAAGACGATCGCCTCGGCCAGCTCGCGTTCCGAGCCGTAACGGTTCAGCGGCAACGCATCGTGATAGGCTGCGATGATCTCGGGGCTGTGCACGGCCATGGCAAGCTTGGTGCGCACCGGGCCGGGGGCCACGCAATTGACGCGCACGCCATGCTCGCCAAATTCGGCGGCGTATTGCTTGGTCAGCTGGATCACGGCGGCCTTCGACGTGCCATAGGCCACCCGCAGCGTGGATGCCCGAAGCCCACTGATCGAGGCGATGTTGACGATGCTGCCCCGGCTTTGCTTCAGCGCGGGCGTCGCGGCCTGACTGCACAGGAACACGCCGTCGAGGTTGGTCGCCATGACACGGCGCCACGCGGTAAAATCACAATCGGCGATGGGGCCGAATTCGGCCACGCCGGCATTGTTCACCAGCGAATCGATGTGCCCGGCCCAGTCGAGGGTTTTGGCGATGATGGCGTCGACCTGTTCGGGAATCGACACGTCGAGCGGTAGCGCCAGCATGTCGGGCCGCTCGGCGGCGGCCTGCGCCAGTTCGCTCTGATCCCGGTCAACCAGCGCAACCTTCCAGCCGTTTTCGGCAAACAGATCCGCCGTGGCCAGCCCGATCCCGCGGGCCGCCCCCGTGACAATGGCGCATTTCGAAGTCATGTCCGTCTCCTCCCGTCGTGACAGTCGGGCAGGTTGTGGCACGGACGGCGCGACAGGGAAAGATCAGCCTGCATCTGTGAGGGCAGAGGGGGGCCAGCCCCCCGCCTTCGGCTCCCCCCGGAGTTTATCCTGCAAGATGAAGATGGGGCGCGGCGCCTCGGCTTCATCTTGCCGGTTAAACTCCCGCCGGAGGCAGGCGCAGGATCGCGGCCGGGCGGCGCGCTTGGTCAGTGGCGCATCAGTTCGGGCAGATCTCCGGTGATCCCGGCGGCTTCGCGCATGAAATTCCGGCGCAGGCCGGGCAGGGCGTTTACCGCTGCCATGCCAAGATCCCTGCCCAAGCGCAGAAGGGGATTGTCGTTCGAAAAAAGGCGGTTGAACAGGTCGGTCGCTCCGGCCAGAGATGCGGTGTCAAAACGTCGCCATTGCTGATAGCGCTCCAGAACCAGTGGCGCGGCGATGTCTTCGCCGCGGGCTTTGGCTTGTGTCAGCACGTCGGCCAGTGCGGCGACATCGCGCAGCCCGGCGTTCAGCCCTTGGCCCGCGATGGGGTGCATGCCGTGCGCTGCGTCGCCGACCAGTGCGAGGCGCTCGGCGACAAATGCATTCGCCAAGGTCAGGCCGAGCGGGTAAGTGAACCGCTGGCCCGCGAGTGAAATCTCGCCAAGGAAATCGCCGAAGCGGGGGCGCAGCACCTTCAGGTAGTCTTCGTCGGGCAGTGCGTGGATGGCGCGGGCGCGCTGATCGCTTTCGCTCCAGACGATGGAGCTGCGGTTGCCCGGAAGCGGCAAGATCGCCAGCGGCCCCGCCGGCATGAAGAACTGGTGCGCCACGCCGCCATGGGGTCGCTCGTGTGCGATGGCGCAGACCAGCGCGGTTTGCCCATAGCGCCAGCCAGTGCGCCTGATGCCAGCGCGAGCCGCAGTGCCGCTTTGCCGCCCGTCGGCGCCGATCAGCAGTCTGGCGCTCAGCGTCTTGCCGTTGTCGAGCGTTACCGTCACGCTGTCCTGCGTCATCTGTTGGGCGATCACTGTCGAGCTGGCGCGATGTGCCGCCAGCGGCGCGGCGTCCATCGCCTCTAGCAGGGCGCGGCGCAGGTGGCGATCTTCGAGCATCTGGCCCATCGGGCCTTCCTCGATCTCGGCGCTGTCGAAATGCAGGCCGAGGAAGACCTTTGCCTCGCCCACCCGCCCGTCGGTGACCTTGATCTC
Source organism: Salipiger sp. 1_MG-2023 (assembly GCF_030547555.1). Taxonomy (NCBI): domain Bacteria; kingdom Pseudomonadati; phylum Pseudomonadota; class Alphaproteobacteria; order Rhodobacterales; family Roseobacteraceae; genus Salipiger; species Salipiger sp. 1_MG-2023. The sequence continues at coordinate 31,672 of NZ_JAUOQN010000011.1, forward strand.
GCGCATGGCTTGCGCGTTGGGCTCCAGCGTCTCCCACAGACCGAGTCTGGCCAGCATCCGCACCGAAGACAGCGCCAGCGCATAGCTGCGCCCGTCGAAATCGCCGGCCTGTCGCGCCGCCTCGGGCAGCGCATCGACGACGATGCTGGAAAGTCCCGCCCTGGCGCAGGCAAGCGCAAGCGCGGGGCCATTCAGCCCGCCGCCCACGATGAGGATGTCGCAATCATGTTCCATGACGGCAAATATGCGCCCCGCGGCGGGATTGTCCATGCGCTGCTCTGCCGCTACCAATGCCGCGAAGACAGGAAAGGGCGACGATGAGCGACGTGACGGAAATGAGCGCAACCGCGCTGGGGCAGGGGATCGAACGGGGAGACATAGACCCGGTGGCGCTGACGCAGGCGTTCCTCGACAAGATCGCGGCGCATCCGATGGCGAATCGCATCTACGCCCGCGTCACGCCGGACCGGGCCCTCGCCGAGGCCGCCGCCGCCAAGGCGCGCGCCGACGCCGGGCAGCGCCGCTCGCCGCTCGACGGGGTGCCGGTCAGCTGGAAAGACCTCTTCGATACTGCCGGCATCGCCACAGAGGCCGGCTCGAAGCTGCTCGAGGGGCGCGTGCCGGACGCCGATGCCCCGGTGCTGCGCACGGCCACCGCGATGGGGCTGGTCTGCCTTGGCAAGACGCATATGTCGGAACTGGCCTTTTCGGGGCTGGGGCTGAACCCGATGACGGCAACCTCGCCTTGCATCAACGATCACGCTGCCGTGGCCGGAGGCTCATCCTCGGGCGCGGCCGCCTCCGTGGCCTTCGGGCTGGCCGCCGCTGCCATCGGGTCCGACACCGGCGGATCGGTGCGCATCCCGTCGTGCTGGAACGGCCTTGTCGGGCTCAAGACCACCTCGGGGCGGATCTCGCTCGACGGCGCCGTGCCGCTGGCGGCGGGCTTCGATACCGTCGGCCCGCTGTGCCAAAGCGTCGATGACGCCGCGCAGGTATTCGCCGCGCTCGAAGGCCGCGCCGCCCCCGATCTGCAAGGTGCCAGCCTCAAGGGCCGCCGCTTCGCCCGCCTCACCACCATCGTGCTCGACGATCTGCGCCCCGAACCGGCCCGCGCCTACGCCGAGGCGCTGGACAGGCTCGCCGCCGCCGGGGCCGAGATCGTCGATCTCGGCGTGCCGGAAATCGCCATCCCGATGGCCGACGCGGGCATCCTGTTCACCACCGAAGCCTGGGCGACCTGGGGCGAGGCCATCGACGCCAATCCCGACGCGATGTTCGCACCGATCCGCGAGCGGTTCGAGGCCGGGCGCAACACAAGCGGCGCCGATTACATCCGCGCGAAAAACCGCATGGCCGCCGCGCGCCAAGCCTATGCAAAGGCGAGCGCAGGCTTTGACGCGGTGCTCTGCCCGACGGCGCCGATCCTGCCGCCCAACGCCGAGAAACTGCTCGAAGGCGGCAGCTACTACGTCACCGAAAACCTGCTCGCCCTGCGCAACACCCGAGTCGGCAATGTCATGGGCCTGTGCGCGTTGACCCTGCCCACCGGCGTGCCGTCCTGCGGGCTGACGCTGATGGCAGCGCCAAATACCGAAGACCGGCTTTTGCGTCTGGGCAAGGCCGCCGAAGAGGCGCTGCGCCAGCCCCTTCATCTTGCCCAATAAACTCCGGGGGGGGCGTAGCGCGGGGGCTGGCCCCCCTGCGGCCTCCCGGCAACACCATGGTGCGGGGACGGCGCGCGGCATTTTTCAAAGGCCCTGCGACTTTCCCGCCACATCCCCCACCCAACCCCTGATGGTGCTGGACGAAACGCCCCCCCATCCCGTATCGTGCCGGGCAAGAGGGGCGGAAAACGACCCCCTGAATAACAGCAGTACGTCAGGCAGCCCGAGGCAGAGCCCAATGTTTCCAGAGCGGTTTTCGAACCTGCCGCCCTATGCGTTTCCGCGCCTGCGGGCGCTTCTCGACGCACACGCGCCGGGCGGCGATGTCACGCATATGTCAATCGGCGAACCCAAACATGCCTTCCCGGCATGGGTGGGCGATGTGTTGGCCGCGCATGTCGCTGAATTCGCGAAATATCCGCCCAACGACGGCACGCCCGAACTGCAGGCGGCGATCACCGACTGGATCGACCGGCGCTATGGCGTGCGGCTCGACACCGCGCAGGTCATGCCGCTGAACGGCACCCGCGAGGGGCTCTACAACGCTGGTATGGCGCTGTGCCCGGAATCCAAGGGCGGCCAGCGCCCCGCCGTGCTGATGCCCAACCCGTTCTATCAGGTTTACGCGATCTCGGCGGCGTCGGTGGCGGCGGAGCCGGTCTTCGTCAACGCGACCCGCGAAACCGGCCATCTGCCGGATTACGAAAGCCTGCCGACCGAGATCCTGAACCGCACCGCGCTGTGCTACATCTGCTCGCCGGCCAATCCGCAGGGCGCGGTGGCGGACGAAGCCTATTGGAAGCGCCTGATCGCGCTGGCCGAACGGCATGATTTCCAGATCCTCGCCGATGAATGCTACTCCGAGCTTTACCGCGACACCCCGCCCCCCGGCGCGTTGCAGGTGGCGCAGGCGATGGGCGCCGATCCCGAGCGGGTGGTGATCTTTCACTCGCTCAGCAAGCGCTCGAACCTGCCGGGGCTGCGCTCGGGTTTTGTCGCGGGCGGGCCGGAAACCATGAAACGCATCCGTCTGCTGCGCGCCTATGCCGGCACGCCTTTGCCGCTGCCGATCCAGCGGGTCAGCGAAAAGGTCTGGGCAGATGAAGAGCACGTCATCGAGAACCGCGCGCTGTACCGGCGCAAGTTCGACATGGCCGACCGCATCTTCGGCAATGTGCCGGGATACGCGCCGCCGCAGGCCGGGTTCTTTTTGTGGCTGCCGGTGGAGGATGGCGAACAGGCGACGCTGAAACTGTGGCAAGAGACTGGCGTGCGGGTTCTGCCCGGCGCCTACCTGTCACGTGATACTGATCAAGGAAACCCTGGGAAGGGATATATCAGGGTGGCTCTCGTGGCACCCGAAGCACAGACCGAAAAGGGACTCATGGCAATCCGTGACTGTCTCTATGGCCCATAAGAAAAAAACGACGAGGCAAGCGATGGCATATCAGGCACGGGGGAGGGACCCCCTCTTCGACAGGAACATGCAGGCCGCGATCGAGCGGCGGGGCAAGGAACTGGCGGGCCTTGGCCTGGTGATCCTCGGGCTGATGGCCGCCGCGACCATCGGCAGCTACACGCCCGAAGACCCGAGCTGGCTGTCGGCCACCGATGCGCCGGTGCAGAACTGGATGGGCCGGATCGGTGCCTCCATCGCGGCGCCGCTGTTCATGATCGTCGGGCAGGGCGCGTGGGGGCTTGCGCTGGTTCTGCTGGTCTGGGGAGTGCGCCTCGCCCTTCATGCTGGTGAAGATCGCGCTTTTTCGCGCATCGTCTTTGCACCGATCTGGATCGCGCTGTCCGCCGTCTATGCCGCCGGTCAGACCGTGGGGCCGGAATGGACCCACAGCTTTGGCCTTGGCGGGCTGTTCGGCGACATGATGATGGGCACCATTCTGGGCGTGTTGCCGATCGGGGCAGGGCTGGGTCTCAAGCTGGTGATGATCGTGCTGGCGGTGGGGCTGCTGGCGCTGGGGGCCTTTGTGCTTGGCTTCACCCGCGAAGAGCTGAAAGCCATCGCGCGCTTTCTCTTGCTGGGCATGGTCATGGCCTATGCCTCGGTGCTGCAGCTGCTGGGCCGCGGGGCTGGTGCCTCGCTCGCCGCCGCGCGCCAGTTGCAGGCGGCGCAGGCCGATCGCCGTGATCGCCGCCGCGCCGAAGAGGCCGAGGCTGCCGCATGGGCCGCCGCGCAGGAAGCCATCCCGGCGCCGCCGCGCGCTGTGCCCGCTGCCGCAGCGGCGCAAACCCGCGTGCACCGCGTTGCTGCCGAGCCTGTCGGTGTCGGCCATCCCGAAGCCGCTCCGCGTCGCCCAGTGCCACAAGCTGCGCCCCAGCCTGTGCCTCAGCCCATGTCTGCACAGGCGCCCGCGCCGCAGCCGACGCTTGTTGCGCCGCGCCGTGCAGCCCCGGCGCCGCAGCCAGAGCTTGACGAGCCGCCGGTGATCGACGCGCAGGATCCCGCCCCGTGGCAGGATCTGCCCGAGCCGAAAAAGCCCGGCCTGCTGGCCCGCGTCATCAAGCATATCGAACCTAGCCCCGAACCCGATCCTCAGGATGATTTCGACACCGAAGCCTGGGGCGAGGAAGAATTCGACATGGGCGACGAGCGCATCCGCAGCAAGATCGCCGATGTGATCCGCAACCGCCGCAACGGCCCGCGCCCCGCGCCGAGCTTTGTCGCCGACCCCAGCAAGCCGCTGACCAAGGGGCGCGGCGTACGCCCGGCGCCGCTGATCATCCAGACCGGCCCGAAGCTGCGCCGCGAGCCGCCGATCACCGCCGCCCACACCCCGCCGACGCTACCGCCCGAACCGCCGGTGACAGCGCCCAAGCGGTCCGCCGCGATGATGGCCGCGCCCGCCACCGTGCGGGCCGCCGTGCCGCGCGCTCCGGCGGCGATCCCTCCGGCGCCGGACCTTCCCGCCGCCCGCGCCGTGCCGCCGGCACCGCGCGCCGAGCCGGAAGCCTTCCGCCCCCTGCCGGAAACCGAACTGCCGGAGGATGATTTCGCCGACGTCTATGACGAGCCGTGGGTCCAGGAGCCGCCGGTTGCCGCCGCGCCCGCCGCGCCCGTCGCCCGGCCGCGCGCCCGCCAGCGCCCTGCCGATGATCTGGGTTATGATGAATTCACCCCGACCGAACATGTTCCCGCCCGCTACACCGCCGCGCGCGCGGCGCAGGATGAGTACGACGACCTGCGCGATTTCGACGATTACGGCGAGGATGACGCAGAGACCGGCGAAGACGGGTCCGGCGTCAATATCTTCCGCGAGAACGACGACGACACCCCGCGCGCATGGGACGACACGGACGAGGATGACGCCAGCTTCAACCCCGAGGATTACGCCCCGCCGCCCATCCTGCGCGGTGGCGTGGAACCCTCCGAGCGCATGACGACCCCGGTTGCCGAACCCAAAAAGCTCGTGCAGCCCGACATCCGCAAGCCGATCCAGCCGTCCCGACGCGCCCAGGCGGAATCGCAATCCGCGCTTGGCCCGCAGGATCAGGACAGCGGCTACGAGCTGCCGCCGCTCAGCCTGCTTGGCAGCCCCGATGCGATCGAGCGTCACCACCTGTCGGACGAGGCGCTGGAAGAAAACGCCCGGATGCTGGAAACGGTGCTCGACGATTATGGCGTCAAGGGCGAGATCGTCTCGGTCCGCCCCGGCCCGGTGGTCACCATGTATGAGCTCGAACCGGCGCCGGGCCTCAAGGCCAGCCGGGTGATCGGCCTGTCCGATGACATCGCGCGCAGCATGTCGGCGCTGTCGGCCCGCGTGTCGACCGTTCCGGGGCGCAGCGTCATCGGCATCGAACTGCCCAATGAAAACCGCGAGATGGTGTCTTTCCGCGAGATCCTGTCGAGCCGGGATTACGGCGATGGCAACCAGAAGCTGCCGCTGGCACTGGGCAAGGATATTGGCGGCGACGCCATGGTCGCCAACCTTGCGAAAATGCCCCACCTGCTGATCGCGGGCACCACCGGTTCGGGTAAATCCGTCGCGATCAACACCATGATCCTGTCGCTGCTCTACAAGCTGACGCCGGACGATCTGCGCCTTGTGATGATCGACCCCAAGATGCTGGAACTGTCGGTCTATGACGGCATTCCGCACCTGCTCTCGCCGGTTGTGACCGACCCGAAAAAGGCGGTCGTTGCGCTGAAATGGGTCGTGGGCGAGATGGAAGACCGCTACCGCAAGATGTCCAAGATGGGCGTGCGCAACATCGATGGGTACAATGGCCGCGTCGCCGAAGCCCTGAAAAAGGGCGAGATGTTCAGCCGCACCGTTCAGACCGGCTTTGACGACGATACCGGCGAGCCGGTGTTCGAGACCGAGGAAATCGAGCCCAAGAAAATGCCCTATATCGTCGTCATCGTCGACGAGATGGCCGACCTGATGATGGTCGCGGGCAAGGAAATCGAAGCCTGCATCCAGCGCCTTGCGCAGATGGCGCGGGCCTCTGGCATTCACCTGATCATGGCGACGCAGCGCCCCTCGGTCGATGTCATCACCGGCACGATCAAGGCGAACTTCCCGACCCGGATCTCGTTTCAGGTCACGTCGAAGATCGACAGCCGCACCATTCTGGGCGAGATGGGCGCCGAGCAGCTGCTGGGCATGGGCGATATGCTGTACATGGCGGGCGGCGCCAAGATCACCCGCTGCCACGGCCCGTTCGTATCGGATGAAGAGGTTGAAGAGGTGGTCAACCATCTCAAGGCCTTCGGTCCGCCGGAATATGTCGGCGGCGTGGTGCAGGGCCCGGATGACGAAAAGGCCGACAACATCGACGCGGTGCTGGGGCTGAACACCGGCGGCAACACCGGCGGCGAGGATGCGCTGTACGATCAGGCGGTGGCGATCGTCATCAAGGACCGCAAGTGCTCGACCTCCTACATCCAGCGCAAGCTGGGCATCGGCTATAACAAGGCCGCGCGTCTGGTCGAGCAGATGGAAGACGAACAGGTGGTCTCGCCCGCCAACCACGTCGGCAAGCGCGAAATTCTGGTGCCCGAACAGGCCTGATCTGTGATCACAAGGAAAAAGGCCCCTCCCCTGCTGCGGGGAGGGGCCTTTTTCATGGCTGCAAACTCATAGAACCGAGGCGGGCGTCACGGCATCGCGCCCCAGCGCCGCGCCCACGGCAAGGTTGGTCAGCGTGCCCGCGTGCACGTTCAGACCTTCGGCCAGATGCGGATCATCCTTGCAGGCTTGCCGCCAGCCCTTGCCCGCCAGCGCCAGCACGAAGGGCAGCGTCGCGTTGCCCAAGGCAATCGTCGAGGTGCGCGGCACCGCGCCGGGCATGTTGGCAACGCAGTAATGCCGGATGCCGTCCACCTCGTAGACCGGATCGTCATGGGTGGTCGCCTTCGAGGTTTCGAAACAGCCGCCCTGATCAATGGCCACGTCCACCAGTACGGACCCCGGCTTCATGTCGGCCAGCATTGCGCGGCTGATCAGCTTGGGAGCGGCGGCCCCGGGGATCAGCACCGCGCCGATCACCATATCCGCCTCGCACAGCAATTCGGCCAGCGCACCGGCGGTGGAATAGCGATTGCGGAAGCTGCCAGAGAACACGTCATCGAGATAGCGCAGCCGGGGCAGGGACCGGTCCAGAACCGTGACATCGGCCCCCATGCCGCCAGCGATCCGCGCCGCATGGGTGCCAACCACGCCGCCGCCCAGCACCAGCACCTTGGCCGGGCCGACGCCCGGAACACCGCCCATCAGCACGCCGCGCCCGCCATTGGCCTTTTGCAAGGCCCATGCGCCCATCTGCGGCGCAAGACGCCCCGCCACCTCGGACATCGGCGCCAGCAGCGGTAGCCCGCCGCCTGGCGCAGTAACCGTCTCGTAGGCGATGCAGGTCGCGCCCGAGGCCAGCAGATCGTCGGTCTGCGCCGGATCGGGCGCAAGATGCAGATAGGTGAACAGCAGCTGGCCCTCGCGCAGCATGGCGCGCTCGCCAGCTTGCGGCTCCTTGACCTTGACGATCAACTCGGCGTCGGCGAACAGCTCTGCCGCGGTGTCGACGATCTGCGCGCCTTGTGCGGTGTAATCGGCATCGGCAAAGCCCGCGCCATCGCCCGCGCTGGCCTCGATCAGCACCTCATGGCCCGCCGTCACCGCGTCGCGCACCGCATATGGCGTCAGCCCGACCCGGTATTCCTGCGGCTTGATTTCCTTCGGACATCCGATCTTCATGATAAATCCTCCTCTTCCCCCGTCATCTTGCGCGCCTTGGCTTGCAATTTCCGCGCAGATTTGATGCGTAGCGCAACAGGTTCTTCGCAGGGCCTTCGAAAAAATTCGCATCCGACGAAAGAATCCGCCATGGAGCTTGATGACATCGACCGCCGCATCCTGCGGGTGCTGCAAAAACAGGGGCGGATCTCGAACGCCGATCTGTCCGAGCAGGTCAACCTGTCGGCCTCGGCCTGCCACCGCCGCGTGCAGCGGCTGGAAAGCGATGGCTTCATCCGCGATTATGTCGCCCTGCTGAACGCGCGCAAGATGAACGTGCCGACCACGGTGTTCGTGGAAATCACCCTCAGCGCGCAGGCGGACGAGGTGCTCGACGCCTTCGAAAAGGCGGTGGCGCGCATTCCCGATGTGCTGGAATGTCACCTGATGGCGGGGTCGGCGGATTACATTCTCAAGGTCGTCGCCGAGGATACCGAGGATTTCGCCCGCATCCACCGCCAGCACCTGACGCGCCTGCCGGGGGTGGCACAGATGCAATCGAGCTTTGCGCTCAAGACCGTGTTCAAGACCACTGCGCTGCCGGTCTGAGCGCGCCAAGGTTGCGTCCCTTGATTGCCTGACCTAAGAATTGTCCGACATTTGAGGGGGAGGGGCGCCAATGTCTTGGGACCACGTCATCATCGGCGCGGGCAGTGCGGGTTGCGTTCTGGCCAAGCGGCTGTCCGAGGCGGGCCGCCGGGTGCTGCTGCTCGAGGCGGGCGGGCGCGACAGCTATCACTGGATCCACATCCCGATGGGGTATCTTTACTGCATCGACAATCCGCGCACCGACTGGTGCTACCGCACCGCGCCCGATCCGGGGCTGAACGGGCGGGCGCTGATCTATCCGCGCGGCAAGGTGCTGGGAGGGAGCAGCTCGATCAACGGCATGCTCTATGTGCGGGGGCAGGCGGCGGATTACGACGGCTGGCGGCAGATGGGACTGACAGGCTGGGGTTGGGACGACGTGCTGCCGTATTTCCGCAAATCCGAGGATTTCGTCGAAGGGCAAAGCGAATTTCACGGCGCGGGCGGCGAATGGCGGGTGGAAAACCAGCGCCTGCACTGGCCGGTGCTCGACGATTGGATGGAGGCCGCCGCGCAGGCCGGTATCCCCAAGGTCGCCGACTTCAACACTGGCGACAACGAAGGCGTCAGCTATTTCCGCGTCAACCAGCGCGGCGGTTGGCGGATGAACACCGCCAAGGCGTTTCTGCGCACCAGCAAGGCCGACACCCTGCATGTCGAAACCGGCGCCCATGTGCTGGGCCTGATCTTCGAGGGCCGCAAGGTCGTGGGCGTGCGCTACGAGCAGGGCGGCACCACGCATGAGGCTCGCTGCGGCAACGACGTGATCCTGTCGGCGGGCGCGGTGAACTCGCCGCAGATCCTGCAATTGTCGGGCATCGGTCCCGGCGCGTTGCTGCGCGAGCACGGCATCGAGGTCATGCACGACGCCCCCGGCGTTGGCGAGAACCTGCAGGACCACCTGCAACTGCGCTGCGCATGGCGGCTGAGCGGCGCGAGAACGCTCAACCAGCTGGCCAATTCTTTGATGGGCAAACTGGCAATCGGGCTGGAATACGTGGCGCGGCGCTCCGGCCCGATGTCGATGGCGCCCTCGCAGCTCGGCGCCTTCGCAAAATCCCGCGAAGGGCTCGCCACCGCCGATGTCGAATTCCACGTGCAGCCGTTGTCGCTCGACGCCTTTGGCTCGCCGCTGCACAGCTACCCGGCCATCACCGCCAGCGTCTGCAACCTGCGCCCTGAAAGCCGCGGCAGCATCCGCATCGCCTCCAGCGATCCCCGTGCGGCCCCGGTGATCGCACCCAATTACCTCTCGACAGATGCCGACCGCCGCACCGCCATCGACAGCATCAAGCTCTCGCGCCGCGTCATGGCGCAAGGCGCGATGTCGAAATACACCCCCGAAGAGATCAAGCCGGGCCCGGCCTACCAGAGCGACAAAGACCTCGCCCGCGCCGCCGCAGATATTGGCACCACCATCTTCCACCCCGTCGGCACGGTGCGCATGGGGAGCGACACCGCCGCCCCGCTGGACGCGGAATGCCGCGTCAACGGCATCGCAGGGCTGCGGGTTGTCGATGCGTCGATCATGCCGCGCATCGTCAGCGGCAACACCAATTCCCCGACGATCATGATTGCCGAAAAGGCCGCCGACATGATCCTGCGCGCCTGACAAGCAGGAACAAGGCTGCGATGCCAGACGTCTCCGGACCAAGAAAAGCCGGGCGCCGCGCCGCGTCTTCATCTTGCCAAATAAACTCCGGGGGGCCCGAAGGGCGGGGGCAGCGCCCCCTCCGGGCCATCCGCCGCGCGAACCGCCAGTTCCTCAGTCAGACCGCAGCGCGCCGGGATCAGTCCTGCTTGGGCGCGTCATCATACTGGCCCGACAGGATACGCGCGGCGTTGCCCTCGGGGTCGTCATATTGCCGGGTGCGTACGGTGATGACAAAGAACACGAGCCCTGCGCCGCCCAGAAACAGCGAAATCGGGATGAGATACAGCAGGATGGTCATGACCGGTCCTTCCGGGGTTACTTCAGTCTCAGCGCGTTCAGCGACACGGTAATCGACGAGGCCGACATCGCCAAGGCCGCGATCAGGGGCGAGCACAATCCCGCGATCGCCAAGGGCACGGCGATGACATTGTACCATGTGGCGATAGCGAAATTCTGCCGGATGCGCCGGGTGGCGCGGGTTGCGGTGGCCAGCGCCTCCGGGATCGGGGCCAGCGTGGTGCCAAGCAGCACGATGTCCGATGCGACCCGCGCCGCATCCAGCGCCGAGGCGGGCGAGATCGACACATGCGCCGAGGCCAGCGCCGCCGTATCGTTCAGCCCATCCCCGACCATCAGCACCTTCGCGCCTGCGTCCGACAGGGCCTTGACCCGTGCGGCCTTGTCCTGCGGCAGGGCCTCGCCGCTCCACTGCGGGATGGCAAGGCGCAGGGCCATCGCTTCGACCGCCGCTGCCGTGTCGCCCGACAACAGGATCACCTGCTTGCCGCTGGCGATCAGCTCGCGGATTGCCGTTTCGGCCCCGTCGCGCAGGGTGTCGGCAAAGGTGAACATCTGCGCTGGCCCGTCGCCAACCCGCAACCATGCCGAAGTCAGCGCAGATTGCCCCCCACCAACCCAGGCCGAGCGGCCCAGCCGTACCCTCTGCCCCTGCCACATCCCTTGCGTGCCATGCCCCGGCACTTCGCACAGATCGCTCAGCGCCGCGGGCGTGACGCCCTGCGCTCGCAGCGCGGCACTCAACGACAGCGACAAGGGGTGCGAGGATCCCTCGGCCAGCGCCAGCGCGATCTGCAGATCGCGCGCAGAGAAATCGCTCAGGTTGGTCGCCTCGGGTGTTCCCGTAGTCAGCGTGCCGGTCTTGTCAAAGATCACCGTATCGACCTCGGCCAGCCGTTCCAGCGCGGTGCCGTCCTTGATCAGCAGGCCCTGCCTGAACAACCGTCCCGACGCGGCCGTGGTCACCGCAGGCACCGCAAGACCCAGCGCGCAGGGGCAGGTAATGATGAGAACCGCCGCCGCGATGTTCAGCGCCACGCGGAAATCCTGCGCCCAGAGCAACCAGCCGACAAAGGCCAGCGCGGACAGGATATGCACCCCCGGCGCATAGAGCTTCGCCGCCTTGTCGGCGAGCGGCGTGTAATTGGCCCGCCCCGATTCCGCCACCGCGACCAGATCCGCCATGCGGTGCAGCGAGGTTTCCCGCCCGACCGCCGTGGCACGCACCACCAGCGGCCCGGTCAGATTGACCTCGCCGGCGCTGACCTGCGTGCCCGGCGCGGCAAACACCGGCAGCGTCTCGCCGGTCAGCAGGGATCGGTCCAGTTCGGACTGGCCTTCAGTGATCTCTCCGTCCACCGGCATCCGTCCGCCGGGGCGTACCCGCAGCAGATCGCCCACCGCCAGATCGGCGACGGAAACCTGTTCTTCGCCATCCGCCGTCAGCCGCCACGCGCGCGGCACCTCGAGCGCGGCCAGCTCTTCGGCGGCAGAGCGGGCGATCGAGCGGGTGCGATGGTCAAGATAACGCCCGGTCAGCAGAAAGAAGGTCAGCGCGATCGCCGCGTCGAAATAGGCGTGCTCGCCCGACAGCGAGGTTTCCCAGAGCGAGGTCACCACCGCCAGCAGGATCGCCAGCGAGATCGGCACATCCATGTTCAGCCGCCCGGCCTTTAGCGCGCCCCAGGCGCTGCGAAAGAACACCTGCCCGGAAAAGGCGATGGTCGGAAGGGTGATCGCCGCCGAAATCCAGTGGAACATGTCGCGCGTCGGCCCGTCCGCACCGGACCAGACCGAGACCGACAGCAGCATGACATTCATCATGGCAAAGCCCGCCACCGCCAGCCGCATCAGCAAATCGCGCCCGGCCTTGTCGGTCTGCGTGGCGGACAGGGCACTGGCATCCAGCTCATGCGCCTCATAGCCTGCGGCGGTGACCACCGGGATCAGCTCTTCGGCGCTCAGCCCGGCGTCGGCGTCGATGGCAACGCGTTTCAGGGTCAGGTTGACGCGGGCAGAGCGCACACCGGGATGCGCTGTCAGCGCCTCTTCGACGCCGCGCATGCAGTTGGCGCAATGGATGGTGGGCAGTGACAGCACCACGCTGGCCTTTGTCGCAACCTCGGCCAGCGCGGCGGCGGTAGGGGCGGCAGAGCAGGCAGGGCAGGCCGAGACCGGCGGGCGCATGGCGGTGGTCATGGCGGCTTACCGGACGCGCAGCGACAGGCGTTGCTGGAACTGGGTGCCGTCAAAGGCCTCGGCGCTCAGCCAGACGTTCCAGTAACCGGGGGCCAGCGGGTCGCTGGCGCTATAGGCGCGCCCGTCAAAGGTGAACTCGGGCGTGCGGTCATCCTTGGCGCTGGTGGTGCGCCCGACCTTGGCGCTCAGCGTTTTTGGCTGCACGGGGTAGCCCTTGGCATCGGTGATGGCGAGCACGATCTGCCCGTCTGCCGCAGTTGCCTCGACCGTCCAGCCAAGCGCCTCTTGTGCGGAGCGGCGGGCGTCGAAGGTCTGGCTGGCAACGTAGGAGTTGGCGACCTCGAGGCCGGGGAAGGTGGCGACGGCGTTCCACGCCAGCGCAAGGTTCACCCCGATGATCACGCCAAAGGCCCCGACGAAGATCGCCAGAACATGCCAGCCGTTCAGTCTGAAGTCGCGTGCCATCAATTGTCCCGTCCGTTGAAGACCGTTTCCTTGGTCGCCATGTCGCCTGTGGTGGTGTCTTCGAGCCGCAACACGAATTCTGTACGCTCGTTCTGCGCCTCGGGCGTGCCGCGGGCGGCGGTCACATAGACGCGTTGAAGATACGTCTCGTTGGCGCGCACGTCCACGGTGGTGTCATCCTCGCCCTCAAGCGTGATTGTCAGCGCCGGAGCATCATCGATCGACAGCGCAAACAGGCGATCCTCGCCGTGCTTGTTGCGCAGGCGCACATCGTAGGTGTTGCGGATCGATCCGTCGGACAGCATCACGAAGGTCGGGTTGCGCACCGGGGCCACGGTCATCTCGACCGGCGGGCGCAGCACAAGCGCGACGACAAGTCCGACGCCCACCAGCGTCCAGAGCGCAGTGTACAAAAGGACGCGCGGGCGAAACACATGGGTCCATACCGGGCGCGGCGCGTTGCCGGCGCGCTCGCGGGTTTCATCCGACAGCGCGAGATAATCGATCAGCCCGCGCGGCTTGCCGATCTTTGCCATCACGTCGTCGCAGGCATCGATGCACAGCGCGCAGGTGATGCAGGCCATCTGCTGCCCGTCGCGAATGTCGATCCCCGTCGGGCAAACGTTGACGCAGGCGCGGCAGTCGATGCAATCGCCAAGGGTCTCGGCGCCCTCCGCCTTGCGGTGCTTGCCGCGCGGCTCGCCGCGCCAGTCACGGTAGCCGACGGTCAGGGTGTCTTCGTCCATCATCGCGGCCTGAATGCGCGGCCACGGGCAGGCGTAGATGCAGATCTGTTCGCGGGCAAAGCCGCCAAAGGCAAAGGTGGTGGCGGTCAGCACGAAGATGGTGGTCCACGCAACAGGATGGGCCTGCAGCGTCAGCAGATCCCGCAGCAGCGTCGGCGCATCGGTGAAATAGAACACCCAGGCCCCGCCCGTCGCCATGGCGATCAGAAACCACGCCACCCATTTGGTCACCCGCAGCCGGGCCTTGCGCAGATCCCATTGCTTTTGCCGGTGCAGGCGCAGGCGGGCGTTGCGGTCGCCCTCGATCCAGCGTTCCACGAGGATGAACAGGTCGGTCCAGACCGTCTGCGGGCAGGCATAGCCGCACCACACCCGCCCGAGCGCCGAGGTGAACAGGAACAGCCCCAGCCCGGCCATCACCAGCAGCCCGGCGACGAAATAGAATTCATGCGGCCAGATTTCGATCCAGAAGAAGAAAAAGCGCCGGTTCGCCATGTCTAGCAGCACCGCTTGATCGGGCAGCGCCGGGCCACGGTCCCAGCGGATCCATGGGGTGATGTAATAAATCCCCAGCATCACCGCCAGCAGCGCCCATTTCAGGTTGCGGAACGGGCCGCTGACCCGGCGCGGAAAGATTGGCTCGCGCGATTCATAAAGGGAGGGGGCAGAAGGAGGGGTATCGGCCACGGGGATTCGCCTTCGCGTCGGTTGCCTGTTTGCGGGCGGTTCTGGACCGGACGCGCGCGGCAGGCTTTGACATGCATCAATTACTATATCGGCGATGAAGCTTTTGCCGCCTCCCGGCGCAGCCACGATACGAAGTGTCGCAGGGGCGCGCGCAGGATGCCGGGGCGGGTGACCATCCAATAGCCCTTTTGCCGCGCGTCCTGAAACAGCAGGCGCAGACGCCCGGCCACAAGATCCTGTTCAACGAACAGCCGTGCGGTGATGGCGATGCCCTGACCTTGACGGGCGGCCTCGATCATCAGGTTGCCCGGCAGGCCGGTCATGCCATGGGCGGTGTCCGGGGTCACGCCGTATTCTGCTAGCCAGTCGGTCGCCTCGGAGGTGCCCAGTTCCTGAAGCCATGGATAGGCGCGCAGCTCGGCCGGATCGGTGATCGGGCGTGGCACCAGCGCCGGGGCGGCCACCACCACGATGGGCGACAGGAACAGGCGTTCGGCCTCCAGCCCCGGCCAGTTGCCATTACCATAGCGGATCGCCACGTCCAGCCCGCCGGGCTGGAGGCTGCGCAGCTGCGACGAGGGGTCGATGGCAAGGCTGAGCGAGGGATGCCGTTCCCGAAATCCGGGCAGGCGCGGCATCAGCCATGTTGCGGCAAACCCCGGCGTGGCCGAGATTTCCAGCGCCCGCCCGGCATCGCGCCCGGTCATCTCGGCCAGCGTGCGAGCGATGCCGCCAAACCCGTCGAGCAGTGCTTCGGCAAGGCGCTCTCCGTCAGGTGTCAGCGTCATGCGGCGGCCATGCCGGTCGAGCAGCGCAAGGCCAAGATGGGTTTCAAGATTGCGGATCTGCTGGCTGATCGCGGCGTGGCTGACATTGAGCGCATTGCCGGCCTGTTCGACCGAGCGGTGCTCAGCATAGGCGGCAAAGGCACGCAGCGCGGAAAGCGGTGGGATCGCGGTCCAGTCCATGTCAGCTCAGCTTACATCATGTCAGGCTTCCTGACTGGCCTGAATCGGCGGATCAGTCAATATGAATGGCATGGATGTGCCAGACAGGAGAAAAGACGATGCTTGGAATTTTCGCCAGAACTTTCATGACCGCCAGCCGCACCGAGCAGCAGGCAGATCGTTGGCGCCCGGTGCTGCGGGCCGAGGCCGAAGCCCGGCTGGAGCGTTTTCGCAAGGACGAGAGGCTGCGGTAACCTCCCGTGGTCCGGGCCGATTTGTGCAAAAAGATGTGCCAAGGGCCAGAGTTTTGCGCAATCTGCCTTGATTGATGCGCGACCACCGCCATACTCAGAAAACACCTCATGTGACCGGTGTGCGAGCCGGGCACGAAAAACGCCGGTGCCCCTGAAAACGCGCGAACAGGAGGGGGCGCCGGCGTTTGCCTTCAGACCCGAAGGCCTGAAGGTGTCTTTTTTGGGGGTTACTCGGCCGCTTCGCCGCCCCCCAGACCGTGGACATAGGTTGTCACGGCGCGGATTTCGGCGTCGGACAACTGGGCGCCGCCCATCGGGGGCATGACGCCGAAGCGGGCGTTCACCACGGTCTCGTGGATGCTGGCGTAGTCGCCGCCGTACAGCCAGATCGCATCGGTCAGGTTGGGCGCGCCCTGAAAGCGGTCGCCCGCGCCGTCTTCGCCGTGGCAGGACGCGCAGTTGATGTCGAACACCTCGGCGCCAGCGGCCACCAGATCGGGCGCGGGCGGGGTTTCGCCTGACAGCGTCATGACGAAATTTGCCACCTGCGCGATTTCCTCTTTCGGCAGCAGATCGTCGCGGCCAAAGGCGGGCATCTCGGAATAGCGCGCATCGAGGTCCTGTTCGTTGCGGATGCCGTGCGTGACGGTGTAGTGGATGTCTTCCATCGTGCCGCCCCAGAGCCAGTCATCATCGAGCAGGTTGGGATAGCCGACGTTGCCCGCCGCGCCCGAGCCATGGCACTGCGCGCACCATGTGCGGAACACCGCCGCGCCGGCGTTCTGGGCATAGGTGTTCAGCTCGGGGTTTGCCGCGATATCCTCGAGATCGACAGAGGCCAGCTGGGCGTTGATCGGTGCCAGTTCGTTGGCGTGATCGACGATGGCCTGCTCCACGTCGCCGCGCGTCGACCAGCCGAGGATGCCCGCGGTGGCCGATTTCACGCCGGGCCATGCCGGGTACATGATGCTGTACCCGATGCCCCAGACGATGCAGGCGTAGAAGATCATCAGCCACCATCTGGGAAGCGGCTTGTTGTACTCCTCGATGCCGTCCCACGAGTGGCCGGTGGTTTCGTAGTCGTGGTCCTGGTCGTTTTTCTTGTGGTCACTCATTTGTCGTGTCCCTCGGTCTCGTCCGCCGGCGGCGCCGGTTTGTCCTCGTTGCGGAACACCACCGTGGCCGCGTCCTGATGCGCCTTGCGGCTGCCGGGGCGCAGGGCCCAGACGATCACGCCGACAAAAAAGACGAACATCGCCAGCAGGCCCCAGCTGTCCGCAAAATGGCGCAGGGCGTTATAGGTTTCGTGTCCCATATTGCCCCCTAGCGGCTTGCGTCCGGCTCGAAGGTCGAGAAATCGACCAGCGTGCCGAGCATCTGAAGATAGGCGATCAGCGCGTCGAGTTCCGAGATCCCCGGCTGGCTGTCGAAGTTGCGCACGTTGGTTGCCTCGCCGTAGCGCTCGAGCAGGCCGTCGTAGTCACGGTCGGGGTTGGATTGGGCAAGGAAATCCTGATACCCGGCCTCGATCATCTCGTCGGTGTAGGGCACGCCGACAAAGCGATGGGTGCTCATCAGATCCTGAATGTGCTCGCCGTCGATCAGCGTCGCCTCGAGGAAACCGTATTTCGGCATCACCGATTCCGGCACCACCGATTGCGGGTCACGCAGGTGATCGACATGCCAGTTGTCGGAATAGCGCCCCCCGACGCGGGCCAGATCCGGCCCGGTGCGCTTGGACCCCCATTGGAACGGATGGTCATACTGCGATTCCGCCGCGAGGCTGTAATGGCCGTAGCGTTCGACCTCGTCGCGCATCGGGCGGATCATCTGGCTGTGGCAGACGTAGCAGCCCTCGCGGATGTAGATGTCGCGCCCAGCCAGTTCCAGCGGCGTGTAGGGGCGCATGCCTTCGACATCCTCGATGGTGTTTTCGAGGTAGAACAGCGGCACGATCTGCACCAGCCCGCCAATGGTCACCACGAGGAAGGCAAAGATCGCCAGCAGCGTGACGTTCTTTTCAAGCACGCCGTGTTTTTCGAGAATTCCCATGATCCTGGCTCTCCTTATTCGGCCGGGTTCGCATGAGCCGCGGCGGCGGTGGCTTCGACAGCCGGTGCCTTTTTCACGGTCATCCAGAGGTTGTAGCACATGATCAACCCACCCGCGACGTAGAGCAGGCCGCCAATGGCACGTACGACATACATCGGGAACTTGGCGGACACGGTGTCGGCAAAGCTGTTGACGAGGAAGCCGTTGGCGTCGACTTCGCGCCACATCAGGCCTTCCATGATGCCGGTCACCCACATCGAGGCGGCGTACAGAACGATGCCGATGGTGGCGAGCCAGAAGTGCCAGCTGACGAGGCTGAGGCTATAGAGCCGCTCGCGGTTCCACAGGCGCGGCGTCAGGAAATACAGCGCGCCAAAGGTGATCATGCCGTTCCAGCCAAGCGCGCCAGAATGCACGTGGCCGATGGTCCAGTCGGTGTAATGGCTCAGCGAGTTGACGGCGCGGATCGACATCATCGGGCCCTCGAAGGTCGACATGCCGTAAAAGCCGATCGAGATCACCAGCATCCGCATGATCGGATCGGTGCGCAGCTTGTCCCATGCGCCGCTCAGCGTCATCAAACCGTTGATCATCCCGCCCCAGGACGGCATCCACAGCACGATCGAGAACACCATGCCAAGGGTCGAGGCCCAGTCGGGCAGGGCGGTGTAATGCAAATGGTGCGGACCGGCCCAGATGTAGATGAAGATCAGCGCCCAGAAGTGCACGATCGACAGCTTGTAGCTGAACACCGGGCGCTCGGCCTGCTTGGGCACGAAGTAATACATCATGCCAAGGAACCCGGCGGTCAGGAAGAAGCCCACGGCGTTGTGGCCGTACCACCATTGCGTCATGGCATCCTGCACGCCGCTGAACACCTGCACCGATTTGCTGCCCCAGATCGACACCGGGATCGACAGGTTGTTGAACACGTGCAGCATGGCGACGGTGATGATGAAGGACAGGTAGAACCAGTTGGCCACGTAGATATGCGGCTCGCGGCGCTTGACGATGGTGCCGACAAAGACCGCAAGGTAGCATAGCCAGACCACGGTCAGCCACAGATCGATGTACCATTCCGGCTCGGCGTATTCCTTGGACTGGGTGCCGCCAAGGATATAGCCGGTGGCCGCCAGTACGATGAACAGGTTGTAGCCCCAAAACACGAACCACGCGAGATTACCGCCCCAGAGCCGCGCGGCGCTGGTGCGCTGGACAACGTAGAAGGACGTACAGATCAGCGCGTTGCCCCCAAAGGCGAAGATCACCGCCGAGGTGTGCAGCGGGCGCAGCCGCCCAAAGTTCAGGTAGCCGTTGGCCCAGTCGAAATTCAGCGCCGGAAAGGCAAGCTGGCTGGCGATGAACGTCCCGGCAAGAAAGCCGACAACGCCCCAGAAGGCGGTGGCGATCACACCGGCGCGGATCACGTCATCCATGTAAGAGGTCTGCAGCACCGCGGCTGGCACCGGTTCGTCGGTGCTGCGCAGGGTCCACAGGAACATCCCTGCCGCCACCAGAAAAATCAGGATGGCGTGAACCTGGTAAGCCAGATCGCGTGCGTAATTGGAGGCGATCAGCGCGAAAATCGCGATCATCCCCAGCACGATCAGCTTGAAGTAATTGATCATTTTTCGTCCCTTCGTCTCTCTCGCACGATTCGGCGCCGCGCGAGCGGTTTTAGGCTTACCGCTTAATGGGCATTCCTCCGTCACCTATCCTTGATCTGTATCAAGGCTTTTCTGCCCAAGCATTGCGCATGGTCAAAGTGCGTCCCATTTTTCGGACGTAGCATCCGCTGACAGACATATGCCGAGGAGAGCATGGCATGGGCTACAAAACAATCCTGACGGTCGTCACGGACGAGGCACTTGCCCAGTCGACCATTGAACACGCCGCCGCCATCGCCAAGGATTGCGATGCGCATCTGGACGTCCTGTGCTTTGGCGTCGATCGGACGCAGACCGGGTATTACTATGCCGGTGCCAACGCGATGATCCTGCAAGAGAGCATCAGCCGTGCCACCGCCGACGCCGAGGCGCTGGCGGCAAGTTGCCGGAAGATCCTTACCGGGTACGATTGCCGCTGGGCCGTCGAAGAAAGCGTTGCGCAGCTGGCCGACATCGGTCGCCATGTGGCAGGCCGGGCGCGGTTTTCCGATCTCGTGGTGCTGCCCAAGCCCTATGGCAAGGATCATGGCGTCGAGCTGGAGCCGGTCACCGAGGGCGCACTGTTCGAAGGCCAGACCCCGGTGTTGATCGTGCCCGAAGGCACGGCCCCGACCGCGACGCCAAAATGCGTGGTGATCGGCTGGAACGAAAGCAGCGAGGCATTGCGCTCTGTCCGCGCGGCGCTGCCAATGCTCGGCTCGGCAGAGAAGGTGCATGTGTTGGTCATCGACCCGCCGCAGCATGGGCCGAACCGGTCCGATCCGGGCGGCGCGCTGTCGCAGTTCCTTGCCCGGCACGGCGTGAAAGCCGAGATCGACGTGCTGTCAAAGACCATGCCACGGGTGTCGGATTTGCTGACCCGCCACGTGCAGGACGTGAACGCCGATATGGTGGTGATGGGGGCCTATGGGCACTCGCGCTTCCGCGAGGCGATCCTTGGCGGGGCGACCCGGAACATGCTGGAACAGGCCCAAGTGCCGGTGTTCCTGGCACACTGACCCGAAGGAGAGCGGATCAGTGCAGGGCGGTGCCTTCGGGCGCCGCCCTTATTTATCGGACCGTGTCCAGCAGCGCCTTCAGCGTCGCAGGATCCGCGCCAAGATCGCCGTCCAGCGCATCATGTTCGGCGCGCCATGCCGGTAGCGCAGACTTGAGCAGCTCGCGCCCCTCGGTGGCCAAGGTCAGCTGGCGGTTGCGCCGGTCCGCCGGGTCGGGGGCGCTGGCCACCAGCCTGCGCCGTTCCAGCACCTTGAGTGCAGCGGTCAGCGTGGTGCGATCCATCGCAAGGAATGGCGACAGGTCCGAGATCCGCGGCGGCTCTGGCCGGTTCAGCGCCATCAGGATCGAAAACTGGCCATTGGTCAGCCCGAATGGTTTGAGCGCCGCATCAAAGCGCCGCGCCAGCACCCGCGCGGCACGCTGCGCCGACAGGCACAGGCAGCGTTCGCGCACTTCAAGAGTTGTGGTCAGGGGGAGGTCGGGGTCCATGTTGCGCCTGCGTTGATATCAACGCAGCATCGCCGCGCAAACACCCGGATGCAACCGACACATATGCTCAATCACGAAGGTATCAGGCGAAAACACCGCCATCGGCGTCGTCGCCCGCTTCTTCTAGCAGACGCGTCATGTCGGGCACGGTGACGTGGCGCTTGCCTTCCAGCGCGATCACCCCGTCCTTTCGCAGCGCAGAGATCTGCCGCGACACGGTTTCCAGCGTCAGGCCAAGGTAATCAGCCATCGCCTCGCGGGTGAGTGGCAGGTCGAACACGATGTCGCCGGTGGCGGTGCGCAGGTTGATCGACGCATCGCGGCGGGCGATGATCGACAGCAACGAGGCGATCTTTTCCCGCGCCGTCTTGCGCCCCAGCACCAGCATCCATTCGCGGGCCGCGTCAAGCTCGTCCAGCGTCATTTCCAGCAGGCGCTGCGCGATGTGGGGCGTGCGGTTCATCAGGTCTTCGAACGGCGTCTTGCGGAAACAGCACATCACCAGATCGGTGGTGGCGGTCACGTCATAGGCCGCCGCGTGGCGGCCCGGCCGCCCGACGAAATCCGACGGCAGCAACAGGCCAACCATCTGGGTGCGACCGTCTTCCATGGTCTGCGTCAGCGTGGCGATGCCCGACACCACCGAGCCGACGAAATCCATCCGATCGCCTGACCAGATCACCGTCTGGCCTGCCTCGAATTTGCGGTAATACTTGATCTCGTCAAGCCGCGCGAGCTCGTCCGTTTCGCAACGGGCACAGACCGCCCTGTGGCGGATGGGGCATTCGTTACAATCCTGAGAAAATGCAGGGCTGCGGTCGTTGAGCATGGTGTTCTCACAGTCCTGTTGTCGATCAAGCCCATTGCGGAACGGGCTCTTGATCTGGGTCAAAGTCTCGTCTTACGCGCAATCTTAAGTGTAGGCGCATGATCACGCGAACACAACTCTCCCGCCTCGGGCTTTTCGACGCGAAAGTGCCCCGGTACACCAGCTATCCGACGGCGCCGCATTTCTCGGATTCGGTGTCAGCGCAGGATTTTACCTCGTGGATCGAGGCGATCCCGGCCAACGGTACGGTGTCGCTGTATCTGCACGTGCCGTTCTGTCGCAGGCTCTGCTGGTTCTGCGCCTGCCGCACCCAAGGCACCACGACCCTGTCGCCGGTGGCGGGGTATGTCGAAACGCTGATGGCCGAGCTGGAACTGCTCAAGGCGCATCTGCCGCGCGGGGTAAAGTTGTCGCGTCTGCATTGGGGCGGCGGCACGCCGACGCTGCTGACGCCGGACATGATGCGCGCGCTGCTCGACAAGGTCCGGGAGGTGGCGGATTTCGCCGAGAATGCCGAATTCTCGGTCGAGATCGATCCCAACGAGATCGACGGCGAGCGGCTCGATGTGCTGGCGGCGGGCGGGATGAACCGGGCCTCGATCGGGGTGCAGGATTTCAACGCGCAGATCCAAGAGACCATCGGCCGCCCGCAAAGTTTCGAGATCACCCGCAACGCGGTCGAGATGATCCGCGCGCGCGGCGTGGCGAGCCTGAATGCCGACATCCTCTTTGGCCTGCCGCATCAGACCCGCGAGCGCATCACCGAAACCGTGCAGAAGCTGCTGAGCTTCGCGCCAGACCGGGTGGCGCTATATGGCTATGCGCATGTGCCGTGGATGGCCAAGCGCCAGCAGATGATCCCGTCTGACGCGCTGCCCAGCCCGGAAGACCGGCTTGCGCTGTTCGAGACCGCGCGCCGGCTGTTCGCCTGGGATGGGTATGCGGAAATCGGCATCGACCATTTCGCCGCGCCCGACGACGGGCTGGCCATCGCGCAGAAGACCGGCAAGCTGCGGCGCAATTTCCAAGGCTATACGGATGATACCTCCGAGGTGTTGATCGGGCTTGGGGCGTCTTCGATTTCGCGCTTCCCGCAAGGCTATGCGCAGAACGTCTCGTCGACCTCGGCCTATCAGGGCGCAGTGCGCGACGGTGGTTTTGCCACGGCCAGAGGCCATGCCTTTCGCGGCGACGACCGGCTGCGCGCCCGCATGATCGAGATGCTGATGTGCGATTTCCATACGCGCAACGACGAGCTGGTGCGCTCTTACGGCGCCGAGCACGAAGCGCTTGCTGCAATCTATGCAAAGGTGAACGACGCGTTCGACGGGCTGCTCAGGGTGAGCGGCGAGGGGCTGTTCATCCCCCAAGACGCCCGCCCGCTGACCCGCCTCGTCGCGCGCGCCTTCGACAGCTACGATACGGCCAAGGCAAAGCACAGTTCGGCGATCTGAGCGCCGTCGAAACCGGCCGCGCGCTGGGTTATCCCGCCAGATCGAAGGCCGCCGCGAACAGCTTGCGGGTATAGTCCGTCTGCGGATTGGAAAAGATCGCTGCCGCCTCGCCGGTTTCGACCACGTCGCCCTGTTTCATCACGATGATCTTGTGCGACATCGCCTGCACCACCTTCAGGTCATGCGAGATGAACAGGTAGGCCAGATCATACTTGCGCTGCAATTCACGCAGCAGCTCGACGATCTGCACCTGCACCGTCATGTCCAGCGCCGAGGTCGGCTCGTCCAGCACCACCAGCCGGGGCCGCAGCACCATGGCCCGCGCGATGGCGATGCGCTGGCGCTGTCCGCCCGAGAATTCATGCGGGTAGCGGTGCTTTGTCGCCGGATCGAGCCCAACCTCGCGCATCACCTCTTCGACCGCCTGTGCCGCCGGCTTGCCATCGGGCGAGCCATGCACGCCCAGCCCCTCGGCGATGATCTGCTCGCAGGTCATGCGCGGCGAGAGCGAGCCGAACGGGTCCTGAAACACGATCTGCATTTCGCTGCGCAGGCGGCGCAATTCGCGGGTCGACCAGCCGCGCACGTCGCGGCCGCGATAGGTGATGCCACCCTCGGACGCGATCAGCCGCATCACCGCCAGCGCCAGCGTGGTCTTGCCCGAGCCAGATTCGCCGACGATGCCGACGGTTTCACCGGCGCGCACGGCAAAGCTGGCCTCGTTCACCGCCTTCACATGGCCTACCGTCTTTTTCAGAAAGCCGCGCTGGATCGGGAACCAGATCTTCAGCTTGTCGGTGCGCGCCACCTCTTCGGCATCGGGCGCAACCGGGTTCGGCAGGCCGCTGCTTTCGGCGGAAATCAACATCTGCGTATAGGGGTGCTGCGGGTTGGCGAACAGCTCGCCCGTTGGGCCCTGCTCGACGATCTCTCCCTGTTTCATCACGCAAACCCGATCGGCGATCTTGCGCACGATCTTCAGGTCATGGGTGATGAACAGCATCGACAGCCCCATCGAGCGCTTCAGCTCGGCCAGCAGTTCAAGGATCTGCGCCTGAATGGTCACGTCCAGCGCCGTTGTCGGCTCGTCAGCGATCAGCAGGTCCGGGCCGTTGGCCAGCGCCATGGCGATCATCACCCGCTGACGCTGCCCGCCAGACAGCTGGTGCGGATAGGCCGACAGCCGGCTTTCCGGCTCGCGGATGCCAACCTTGGTCAGCAACTCCAGAATGCGCGCCTGCGCCGCATCGCCCACCAGCCCCTGATGCAGCGCAAGGCTTTCGCCGAGCTGCTTTTCCAGCGTGTGCAGCGGGTTGAGCGAGGTCATCGGTTCCTGAAAGATGAAGCTGATGTCATTGCCGCGCACCGCGCGCAGCTTGGCGGGCGAGGCACCGATCATCTCGGCCCCCTTGTACTGCACCGAGCCCTCGACCAGCGCGGAATCTCCCAGCAGCGACACCGTCGACAGCGCCGTCACCGATTTGCCAGACCCGGATTCGCCGACCAGCGCCACCGTCTCGCCCTTGGCGAGCGAAAACGATACGCCCTTGACCGCTTGCGAGGTCTTGCCGTCCTGCCGGAAGCTCACCTTCAGGTCGCGCACATCGAGCAGGGTCATGAAAAGGTCTTCCTTGGGTCGAACGCATCGCGCACGCCTTCAAAGATGAAGACCAGCAGCGAGAGCATCAGCGCGAACACGGTAAAGGCGGTAAAGGCAAGCCACGGCGCTTGCAGGTTCTGTTTCGCCTGAAGCGTCAGCTCGCCCAGCGACGGCGCCGAGGACGGCAGCCCGAAGCCAAGGAAATCCAGCCCCGCCAGCGTCGAGATCGTGCCGGTGACGATGAACGGCAGCATGGTCAGGGTGGCGACCATGGCGTTGGGCAGCATGTGGCGGAACATGATGACGGTGTTGCTGACCCCCAGCGCCTTGGCCGCGCGCACGTATTCAAGGTTGCGCGCGCGCAGGAATTCGGCGCGCACCACGCCCACCAGCGCCGTCCAGCCAAAGGCGATGGTCAGGAATACCAGAAGCCAGAAACTGCGGCCCAGAATGGCGAAGAGGATGATGATGATGTAGAGCGACGGGGTCGATGACCAGATCTCGATCACCCGCTGAAAGATCAGGTCGAGCCAGCCGCCGAAATAGCCCTGAAGCGCCCCGGCGATGATGCCGATCAGCGAGGCGCAGACCGTCACGATCAGGGTGAACAGGATCGACAGGCGAAAGCCGTACAGCACCCGCGCCGCGACATCGCGCTTGGTGTCATCGGTGCCCAGCCAGTTCTGCGCGTTCGGGGGCAGGGGGGCGGCGCCGGGGCGATCCACCGGGGTGTTGAAGCTGTAGGGGATCACCGGCCAGAGCATCCAGCCGGGCTGGGCATCAATGCCAAGATCCTCGCCCGCGTCGACCTTTGCGATCAGCCCGTCGGGGTCATCGAAACAGGCCTCGAGCCCGCCGGTGCGGATCAGGCATTTGACCTCGGGGTCCTGATAGGCGGCCTCGGTGCGGAAATCGCCGCCAAAGTCGGTCTCGGCGTAAAAGCTGAAGATCGGCATCCGGTACTCGCCGCGATAGTTCACGAGGATCGGCTTGTCGTTGGCGATGAACTCGGCGAACAGCGACAGGGTGAACAGGATGGTAAAGATCACCAGCGACCAGAACGCCCGCCCGTTGCGGCGGAAATTGCGCCAGCGCCGCGCGTTCAGCGGCGACAGGGCAAAGCGCGCCCGGCTCTGCGGGATCGGGCCTGCGCCCGGTTCGGGGTTGGGGCGCAGCGGAGAGGATTCGTAGCTCATCTCAGCCCTCGCGCTTTTCGAAGTCGATGCGCGGATCGACGAGGACATACATCAGGTCCGACAGGATGCCGACCACAAGGCCAATGAGGCCGAATATGAACAGCGTGCCGAAGATCACCGGGTAATCGCGCGCCACCGCGGCCTCGAAGCCCAGCCGGCCAAGCCCGTCGAGCGAAAAGATCGTCTCGATGATCAGGCTGCCGGAAAAGAACACGCCGATGAACACCGCCGGAAAGCCTGCGATGACGATCAGCATGGCGTTGCGGAAGACATGGCCGTACAGCACCCGGCGTTCGGTCAGCCCCTTGGCGCGGGCGGTCATCACGTAGTGTTTCTTGATCTCGTCGAGAAAGCTGTTCTTGGTCAGCAGCGTCAGCGTGGCAAAGGCCGAGATCGTCGAGGCCAGCACCGGCAGCGTGATGTGCCAGAAGTAATCGGCGATCCTGGCGGGCCGGCTCAGCGCCTCCCAGTTGTCGGAGGTCAGGCCGCGAATGGGGAAGATCTGCCAGTAAGAGCCGCCCGCGAACAGCACCAGCAGCAGGATGGCGAACAGGAAGCCGGGGATCGCATAGGCGACGATGATCGCGCCGGATGTCCATGTATCAAAAGCGGTGCCATCCTTGACCGCCTTACGGATGCCCAGCGGGATCGAGATGATATAGGCGATCAGCGTTGACCACAGGCCCAGCGAGATCGACACCGGCATCTTTTCCATCACCAGATCGATCACCGAGATCGAGCGGAAGTAACTCTCGCCGAAATCGAAACGCATGTAACTCCACAGCATGGTCAGGAAACGTTCGATTGGGGGCTTGTCGAAGCCGAATTCCTTTTCGAGATCGGCGATGAAATCGGCAGGCAGGCCCCGCGCCCCGGCGTATTGATCCGCGCCGCCGCCGCCACCGGCCGCCACCTCGCCGCCGCCACCCGAGAAGCCCTCGAACACGTCGCCGCCGCCCTGAACCTGCGCAATGATCTGCTCGATCGGCCCGCCGGGCACGAACTGAACCAGCGTGAAGTTAATGATCATGATCCCCAGTAGGGTCGGGATGATCAGCAGCAGTCGTCTGAGAATATAGGCGCCCATAGGGGGTTACAGCTTTCCTGCGGCGCGCAGCGCGTCGGCCTTGGCCGTGTCCCACCACCAGATCGACATCTCGCCCAGCCCTTGCGGGGGCGGCGTGTCGGAGGGGCGGTCATAAACATCCAGATAGGCGATGTTGTGCACGCCCTTGTACCATTGCGGCACCCAGATGTGCAGCGCCCTCAGCACCCGGTCTAGCGCATGCACCGCCACGGTCATGTCTTCGCGGCTTTCGGCATCGGCGATGATGCGGATCAGACGGTCGACCGCCTCGTTCTTGAGCCCCGCAGTGTTCATCGAGCCGGGCACATCGGCGGTTTCCGAGCCAAAGACCGAGCGCAGCTCGTCGCCGGGGGTCTGGCTCATGGAAAAGCGCTGGGTGACGATATCGAAGTTGAAGTTCTTTTCGCGCTCCTGCGCTTCGGCGGAATCGACGCGGTTGGCCGTGGCTTCGATCCCCAGCCGCCCGAGGTTGTCGATCATCGGGTTGATGATGCGGTCGAACGAGGGGCTGTCGTTGAGCACCTCGAGGGTCAGCCGCTGGCCGTCCTTGTAACGGAACCCGTCATCGCCGACGATCCAGCCCGCATCTTCGAGCAGCTTGCCGGCCGCGCGCAGGCTGCGGCGGTCGGCAAGGTCTTCGACGCTGGACACCGGGGGCACATAGGCCGGTTCGCTGAACACGGTTTCGGGGATGTACTCGCGCAGCGGTTCAAGCAATTCCAGTTCCTCGGGCGAGGGCATCCCCGTCGCCTGAAGTGTCTGCGAGTTTTCCCAGAAGCTGTCGGTGCGCTCGTAAAGCCCGTAGAACAGGCTTTCATTGGACCATTCGAAATTGAACGCCATGCCGATTGCCTCGCGCACGCGCGGATCGGCAAACTTGTCGCGGCGCAGGTTGAAAAAGAACCCCTGCGTGCCCGCCGGTCGACCATCGGGCAGGGTGTCGACCTTGATCGTGCCGTCCTGCGTGGCAGGGAAATCATAGCCGGTGGCCCAGAGCTTCGACAGGAATTCCTCGCGGTAGGTATAGGCGCCGCCCTTGAACGCCTCGAAGGCGGTGGTGTAATCGGCGAAATATTCGACGCGCAGCACGTCGAAATTGTTCTGCCCGACATTCACCGGCAGATCCTTGCCCCAGTAATCGTCGCGCCGCTTGTAAGCCACCGAGCGCCCCGGATCGACCGACAGCAATTCGTACTGGCCCGATCCCATCGGTGGCTCGAGGCTGCTTTCGGCAAAGTCGCGATCCGCGTACCAGTCTTTCGAGAACACCGGCAGCCCGCCCGCCGTCATCAGCAATTCGCGCAGCGGCCCGTCGGGGTTGAAGGTGAATTTCACCGTATGGGCATCCAGCGCCTCGGCGCCGAGGATGTCCTTGAACTGCACCCTGAAGCTGGGCAGGCCCTTGTCGACCAGCGTTTCGAAGCTGAACACCACGTCCTGCGCGGTGACGGGAGAGCCGTCGCGAAAGGTTGCCTCGGGGCGCATGTGAAAGATGATCCACTCGCGGCTTTCGGGGTATTCCACGCTGCTTGCCAGCAGGCCGTACATGCTGTCGGGCTCGTCCAGCGTGCCGGTCAGCAGGCTGTCGTAGAACACCGAAGACAGCGCCGCAGCGTTACCCTTGAGGATGAACGGCGTCAGGCTGTCGAAGGTGCCGAAGGCCCATGTCGACATCTCGCCGCCCTTGGGGGCGTCCGGGTTGACGTAATCGAAATGCGCGAAGCCTTCGGGGTATTTCAGCTCGCCAAAGGACGACACGCCATGGGCGTGAATGACGGTGTCATCCTGTGCCAAGGCCGGGCTGGCAAGGGCCAGAGCAAGCGCAAGGCCAAACTTGGGGATCGAAGATCCAAAGAAACGGGCGGGTCGGGTGGCTGCGGCGCGCGTCGTCCGGATCATGAGATCTCCCTGTCTGTGGCTGTTGTGGCGAGTCCGTTCGGCGACAGTCTGCCGCCTGTGCAAGCTACGAGAGCCACAGGGCCATGTTCAAGCGATCATTGCTAGAGTTTGCGTGATCGCCCCGCGATGTGCCGGGCGATCTTGCAGCTGGGCGGTCCGGTATCGCAAGGGCCGTGACGATCCGCGGCCCCCTGTCCCCTGCCTTGCGCCGGTGTCGATCAGCCGTCGAGACCGTCGAGATAGGCGATCAGGTTCACCCGGTCTTCGGGCTTTCTCAGCCCGGCAAAGCTCATGGTGGTGCCCGGAGCAGCCGCCTTGGGGCTTTCGAGGAAGTTGAACAGGTTCTCGGGCGTCCATGTGTCGCCCACCTGCAGCAGCGCGCCGGAATAGTTGAAGCCGTCGACCGCGTTGACCGGGCGGCTCACCACGCCGTCAAGATGCGGGCCGGTGGCATTGCTGCCGTCAACCTTGTGGCAGGCGCGGCACTTGCCGAACACTTTCTCGCCCGCGCCGGCATCGGCGCTGGCCATGAGGGTGGCGAAATCGACCGGGGCTTCTTCTTCGGCGCCGCCGCCCTCGCTGCCGGTGTCGATCACATAGGCCGCCGCGTGTTCTTCGCCATGGCCACCCATGCTGTACAGGGATTCACCAACCCAGCTGCCCAGCAGGTAGACCAGAAGCGCGCCACATGCGCCGCCAACGGCCTTGGTCATCGTCATCGTGTCGAACATGATCGCGTATCCCTAAGTTCTCCTCGCGGTTTTCTACGGGTTCCCATGGTTTCTGGCAAGGTATATGAGGCGCGACCAAATGTGCACCAACCGCATTGCGTGTGCAAAACATCACTGACCGGATGAGTATGACATGAGCAACCGTATCGCTTTTCAGGGAGAGCTTGGCGCCTATTCGCACGAAGCCTGTGCAAATGCCCGCCCCGATATGGAGCCGCTGCCCTGCGCGACCTTCGAGGATGTCATCGCGGCGGTGCGCTCGGGCGAGGCCGCGCTGGCGATGCTGCCGGTCGAAAATACCACCTATGGGCGGGTCGCCGACATCCACCGCCTGCTGCCCGAAAGCGGCCTGCGCATTGTCGGCGAGGCCTTTGTGCGGGTGCATATCTCGTTGATGGCGCTGCCGGGCGTGACGCTGCAAGAGCTGAAAAATGTGCGCGCCCATGTGGTGCTGCTGCCACAGGCGGCCAGCTTTCTGACCAAATACGGCATTCGCGGCGAAGCCTATGCCGACAGCGCCGGGGCGGCGGCAGAGCTTGCGCGCAGCGGCGATCGCACGATGGGTGTGCTGGCGTCGGATCTGGCGGCCGAGACCTACGGGCTGGAGATCCTTGCACGGCATATCGAGGACCACGCCCACAACACCACCCGTTTCGTGATCATGTCGCCCGATGCAGACCTGTCCCGGCGCGGCAGCCACGGCATGATGACCACTTTCATCTTTCAGGTGCGCAACATCCCGGCGGCGCTGTACAAGGGGCTTGGCGGCTTTGCCACCAATGGCGTCAACATGACCAAGCTGGAAAGCTACATGGTCGGCGGCTCGTTCGAGGCATCGCAGTTTTATGCCGATATCGAGGGCCATCCGGAGGATCCGGCCGTGGCCCGCGCGCTTGAGGAACTGGACTATTTCACCGAGCGGCTTGAAATCCTCGGGGTCTACCCGCGCGATCCACGCCGGGACTGAACGCCAAGGGGGGCAGAATGAGCGAAGAGATCATTGCGACCGTAAGCACATCCGGCGCCCGGCGGGTGACGGGCGTGGGCACGCTGGGGCTGCTTGGGGGGTTGCTGGTCTGGATGGCGGCGAGCCAGCCCGCCGCAGGCCTGGCCTGGCAGCTGTCGCTGGCGCTGATGGGGGCGGCGGCGCTGTGGATGGCGGTCCGGATGTGGCGTGACACCGCCCGCAATCTGGTGCTGACCGACGTCGAGCTGCGCGACAGCACCGGCGCGGTGCTGGCCCGCGTCGATGACATCCAGAAGGTCGATCGCTCGATGTTCGCGATGAAGCCGTCGAACGGCTTTGTCATCCGGCTCAAGACGCCCGGCCCGCGGGCGTGGCACCCCGGCCTGTGGTGGCGGTTTGGACGCCGCGTCGCGGTGGGCGGGGTCACGGCGGGGCGCGATTCAAAGCCGCTGGCCGATGCGCTCGCCATTCTGGTCGCCCGCCAGTCAGGCAGCTGATCCGCGACGCCGGGCGCCCTGAAACGCCGGCGCCGGCCCCAAAGGGCCGGTGCGCGCTGCCATGGGGGCTGCGGTTCTAGCCGCGGTGATCGCGGTCGGGATAATCCGAGGTGGCTTCGTTGTTGTCGGTGCCATCGATGTTGCCCTCTGCCGAGGTGCTGTCGGATACCAGAGCATCGATGTAGAGCCCTTCGTCCAGCCCTTCCCACGACACCTGATTGGTATAGCGCGGGCGGGTGAAGCTGTAGGTGGTCAGCTCCATCTCTCCGAGGCCCGGCGCGCTGTTGCGCAGCCCCACGATGCGCAGCGCCGGGGTCCAGTGTTCGCTGGTTTCAACGAGGATCACCTCGTCGCCCGACTGCATCTCGGGGATTCGCGCCGCATAGTTGCTGCTTAGATTGCTGTTGCTCATCGGGATCATGCCGCCGCGGGCCTCGGACCACTTCACCGCCAGCGCGTTGCTGCCATCCGCGTAAAGCACATTCTTGACCACTGTGATGCGCATCGAGATGTCATAGGCGCTGATGGTCTCTGTTTGGACGGATTCAAGGCCATCGGTGTCGGTGACCGTGGTGCTGATGGTTCTGCTCACGGGCTCGGTGCCGGTGTGCGTCAGCAGCGCCAGCATCTTGTAGGTGTTGTCGATATAGGCGTCGTTCAGCTCGTCAGTTTCGCGCGACAGCATGTCGCCGATGGCAAAATTTGCCTTCTGGCCCACCGCCTGCTGGCGGAAGACGTCGAAGTAGATCCAGCTTGCGGCGAACAGCGTGAACAGGGTCGGCAGGATGATCGCCACCTCGACGGTGGTGTAGCCTTCGGTATCCTTGGCGAAGCGACGCAGCCCGTGGCGCAGCGATGTCGAAATTGCGGTAACATTTAACATCACACTGCCCTCAGGTTGGTTCGTAAACGAAGATGCCGGTCGACACCACGGCGGTGTAGCCCAGCTCGTCCGAGACGCCGGCCCCGGCGAGGAAAGATCCCGGCGTGGCGGTCTTGTACTTGTAGCAGGCGCGCAGGATCATGGTCTGGTGCGCGATGCCGTTCTGGAAGTTGCGCGCCGGGGTCAGGCGGTCTGTCAGCGGAATGTCTTCGCCGATTTCGTTGCTGACGGTGAACAGCTTGATGGTGTCGGTGCACGATGGCTTGTCGTCCGGCGCCACGTAGTCGCGCATGTCGACCCCCAGCATCTCGAGGTTCAGCAGCTCGTTGCAGTTGGTCAGGACCGACGAGCGCGCGCAGATTTCCGTCTTGAGCGCGTCGTGGGTCCAGACCGTACTGGTGTCGAGCTTGACCTCGCGGATGGCCTGATCAAGCGCCCGTTCGAGCGAGACCTGACGCAGCGTGTAGGCGCCAAGATCGACGGTCGAGACGGCGATGCCCAGCATCAGCGGGGTCCAGAGGATGACGGGGACAACTCCGGTGCCGTCTTCGCTGACGCAGAAGCGGCGCAGTTTTTTCAGGACGGCATGTGTCATTGGATAAGCTTCAGCTGATTGATGGATCCGGCGATGGACTTGAAGGTGGCGGCGATCTGGGTGCGGTCGACCGCGTAGTAATGCGACTGCGACGAGGCGCAGGCTTTCATCACGTCACCACCATGTTCGGTGGTCTCGAAGCCGATGGTCCAGATTACGATGCCTTGGTTCTTGGCCGCAGTGCAGATGCTGCTCAGCAGCGAATCGCCGGTAGTGGCGTCGTATTTCTGGGTGTAGAATCCAGAGCGGCTTGAAGATTTCACGTAGCGATTGAGGTAGTACCAGAGGTTGTACTTGCTCCAGTGCACGTATTCGCTGTCGGAATTATAGGCCCAGTCCTGAATGCGGAACGACCGGTCGTGCTGCCCGTCGGTCATCAGCACGATGGCCTTGGCGGTCTCGCCGTCGTCATAGGCGGCCGGGCGGCCCTCGAACACCGTATCGACCGTGTTGTCCGCGATCATCCCCGAGACCATGGGTTGCGTTGACGGGTCAAGCAGCGCGGTGCCCCATTTCATCCCGAGAAAGATCGAGGTGCCGGCGCGCGGCTGAAGGCTGTAGATCTGCGTTTTCAGCGCGGTGGCATCGTTGCTCCATGGCCTGATGCGCTCGTACTCGTAGCGCGGGCAGATGGTATCGCTCAGCGAGTTGTTCGAGCCGTCATAGTTCCACTGGTAATGCTGCATCTGCTCGAACTGGGTGCTGAGGCTCAGCCCGGTCTCGGTGAACAGCGCGTTCGGGAATTCGAGGCAGTGCGAATAGCCGTGCATCCAGTCGACGTTCATGTAGCTCAGGATCTCGGGGCCGGCGTTGACCTGTTCCGAATAGGGCACAAGATTGACCGACGTGTAATCCAGGGCGCCATCCGCCAGCACGGTGTCGATGAACAGCGCAGCCGCATCCTGCATCGAGGACATCTTGTCGCCGTCATCCATCGAGCCAGAGACGTCGAGCACGAGCGAGATTTCGACCTTGTTGAACTTTTCAACAGCGGTCGACAGGCCATATGCCTGAAGCGTCTTGGTCCGCTCGATGAATTCCTGCAAGGCTTTGACCGGCAGCGCGACCTGCGACAGGTTCGACGGCATGGTCTTGTAGCCCTCGCCGGTCACCGTCTTCGAGGTCAGCGTGCTTTGCGCATCAACGCGGATCAGCGCTTCGCCGACCCCCATCTTGGCCATGTAATCCTCGACCACCCCGGTTGCGTCGAGCGTGTTGTCGAGGTCGGCCGCCGCCAGCACGGCACGATCGAGCGTGTTCTGGATCTTGTTGCGGTTCAGCTCGGCATACATGATGTCGATGCTGAAGCCGCCGAAGATCAGCATCAGGGTAACGAGGAACAGCGCCATAAGCGTCATGTTGCCATCATCGCGGGTTGCGAAGTTGCGAAGGCTGCTGCTCAGGGCCGAGATGGCAGTCTCGGTCCGCGGCGCCTGGGCGTTCTCCCATGAAGAACGAATCTGAGTCATCCCGGTTCCTTCCTTCCGGGCGCAGGCCCCGGAAATGCCCCCACATGGCACTTTTTAGAATGGCCAGACTATGCCCTTGTTTCATGGCAGGAATAGGGCGAAGTTTATGGGAAGTATTTGATATTAATGGTATTTGTGGAAACAGATCTGGGCGCTTGCGCGGGTCTGTTTCGGCGGGCCGGACAATCGGCGGGAAACTGGTTTCCCAAACCCTGCAAAGAAGGTGCAAGTTTGTTGAAAAAGAGAATCGTTCACGGCTTCTGAGATTGGAAACCATTCTCTGCGAAGCTGTTCCTGGCAGAATCAGGGCAGAGCAGGCCCTCTTTGCATTCGCCAAAACGGGAGGAGACCGACATGTGCGCAGCACCGGCAAATGAGCCGACATTCCGTCAGAGCGTCGATCTGATGTTCAACCGCGCCGCGGCGCTGATGGATCTGCCCCCGGGGCTCGAACAGAAGATCCGCGTGTGCAACGCCACCTATACGGTGCGCTTCGGGGTGCGGCTGCGCGGGCAGCTCCAGACCTTTACCGGCTACCGTGCGGTGCATTCCGAACATATGGAGCCTGTCAAGGGCGGCATCCGCTACGCCGCCTCGGTCGATCAGGACGAGGTCGAGGCGCTGGCGGCGCTGATGACCTACAAATGCGCGCTGGTCGAGACGCCGTTCGGCGGATCGAAGGGCGGGCTTTGCATCGATCCGCGCGAATATGACGAGCACGAGCTGGAACTGATCACCCGGCGCTTTGCCTACGAGCTGATCAAGCGCGATCTGATCCACCCGAGCCAAAACGTGCCCGCGCCCGACATGGGCACCGGCGAGCGGGAAATGGCGTGGATCGCCGATCAATATGCCCGGATGAACACCACCGACATCAATTCCCGCGCCTGCGTGACCGGCAAGCCGATCAATGCCGGCGGCATTCAGGGCCGCACGGAGGCGACCGGGCGCGGCGTGCAATACGCCCTGCGTGAATTCTTCCGCCACCCCGAGGACGTGGCGGCGGCGGGTCTGTCGGGCAAGCTCGATGGCAAGCGGATCGTGGTGCAGGGGCTGGGCAATGTTGGCTATCACGCGGCCAAGTTCCTGTCCGAGGAAGACGGCGCGCTGATCGTCGGCATCGTCGAACGCGACGGCGCATTGTACGATCCGGATGGGCTTCACGTCGAGCAGGTGCGCGACTGGCTGGTGCGCCACGGCGGGCTGACCGGCTATCACGAGCCCAACACCGTGGCCTCTGGCGCCTCGGTGCTCGAGGCTGACTGCGACATCCTGATCCCGGCGGCGTTGGAAGGGGTGATCAACCTGTCCAATGTGCACCGGATAAAGGCGCCGCTGATCCTTGAGGCGGCCAATGGCCCGATCACCGCCGGGGCCGACGATATTCTGCGCGCCCGCGGCACGGTCATCATCCCCGACCTGTTCGCCAATGCGGGCGGGGTGACGGTGTCGTATTTCGAATGGGTCAAGAACCTCAGCCATATCCGCTTTGGCCGGATGCAGCGCCGTCAGGAAGAGGCGCGCCACCAGCTTGTCGTCGACGAGCTGGAACGGCTCGATGCGGCGATGGGGGATAGGTGGTCGCTGTCGCCTACGTTCAAGGACAAGTACCTGCGCGGCGCCGACGAGCTGGAACTGGTGCGCTCGGGGCTCGATGACACGATGCGCACCGCCTATCAGTCGATGCGCGAGGTCTGGCATGGGCGCGACGATGTCTCCGATCTGCGCACCGCTGCCTTTATCACCGCCATCGACCGCGTGGCGAAAAGCTACCGCGCCAAGGGGCTTTGAGGCATCTCTGCGCAATTCAGCCCGGCGAACACGCGGTTTGCCGGGCTGGGTGGCAGGCGAATGACCTGCCTTGCGCGATTTCCGGCGGGTGGTGGCCGGGGCGGTGACGCCCTTGCGGATCGGGGCGCGTCCGGCGCAGGCTGTGCAAAGCGTCTTGGCGACGCGCTGGTGCTTTCGGCCCCGGATGCCGATGCCGGGGGGGGGTGACGCTGTACTGACGCAAGGGCATCGGCCTCGTCGTGACAGGCGGGGCCGCTTGCTGTATGCGGCGCGGTGTTCTTTTGAGGGGATGGTGATGCGCGCTTTATGGATTGTTGGTGCCCTGCTGCTGGCAGGGCCTGCTCTGGGCGAAACAGGGCGGGGCGAAACGGGCCATGGCAAAACGGGGCAGGGCGAAATGGTGCAGAGCGAAAGCACCTGCGACCTCACCGCGCGGCTGGTTGCCGAAACGGTGGCCGCCCGCGCCGACGGGCAAAGCAGGGCCAAGGCTCGCGCGCCGCTGCGCGAGCGCCTCGGGCGCGAGGCGGGCGACATGCTGGTCGAATGGGTGTGGTCGCTGCCAAAGGACCAGCTGACCCCGGCGGTGGGCGCGGCTTGGAAAACCCAATGTGAGGCGCAATAGCGCGGGCGGGCCGGTGATGCGCGGGACGCCACAACGCGGTGTCTGGACTCGGGGCGCGGCTGGGTGGATATTCGCCCCATGAGTCTTCCCCCCGGTTTCCTTGACGAGTTGCGCAACCGCACGAGCCTGTCTCAGGTCGTGGGGCGCAAGGTCATGTGGGATACGCGCAAATCCAATCAGGCCAAGGGCGACATGTGGGCGCCATGCCCGTTCCATCAGGAAAAATCCGCCTCGTTCCATGTCGATGACCGCAAGGGCTATTACTACTGCTTTGGCTGTCAGGCGAAGGGCGACGCGATTTCCTTCATCCGCGAATCCGAGAACGTCGAATTCATGGAAGCGATCGAGATCCTTGCCCGCGAGGCTGGCATGCCCATGCCCGCGCGCGATCCGCAGGCGGCAAAGAAGGCCTCGCGCCACGAAGAGCTGGCCGAGATCATGGAGCAGGCGGTGCGCTGGTTCCGGATGCAGCTGAACGGCGGGGCGGCGGCGCAGGCGCGCAGCTATCTTGACCGGCGCGGCCTGTCGGCAGAGGTGCGGGACCGTTTCGAGATCGGCTTCGCCCCCGAGGGCTGGCAGAACCTGCGCGACCATCTGCGCGGGCAGGGGGTGTCGGACGAGCTGATGCTTGCGGTCGGGCTGACGCGCGCCTCGGACAAGGGGCGCGATCCCTACGACGTGTTCCGCAATCGTATCATGTTCCCCATCCGCGACGGTCGGGGCCGCGCCATCGCCTTTGGCGGGCGCGCGATGGATCCGAACGACAACGCCAAATACCTCAATTCCCCCGAGACCGAGCTGTTCGACAAGGGGCGCAACCTCTACAACCTGCGCGCCGCGCGCGAAGCGGCGGGCAAGGGGCAGCGGCTGGTGGTGGCCGAGGGCTACATGGACGTGATCGCGCTGTCCGAAGCGGGCTTTGGCGCCGCCGTCGCGCCTTTGGGCACGGCGGTGACCGAAAGCCAGCTTCAGCTGATCTGGCGCGTGTCAGGGGAACCTGTCATGGCGCTGGATGGCGACAAGGCGGGGCTGCGGGCGGCCTACCGGGTGATCGACCTTGCGCTGCCGCTGCTCGAGGCGGGCAAATCGCTGCGCTTTGCCCTGATGCCCGAAGGCAAGGACCCGGACGATCTTTTGCGCGCCGAAGGCGCGGGCGCCGTGACCAAGGTGCTGGATGCGGCGCTGCCCATGGTGCAGCTGCTCTGGCGGCGCGAGACCGAAGCCAAGGTGTTCGACAGCCCCGAGCGCAAGGCGACGCTGGATGCCCGGCTGCGCGACGTGCTGCGCGCCATTCAGGATCAGGGCCTGCGTCGCCATTACGGCGACGAGATCAAGGAACTGCGCTACCAGCTGTTCCGCCCGCAACGCCAGCAGCGCGGCTTTCAGGGCGGGCAGGGGTATCAAGGCGGCGCGCGCGGCAAGGGCAAGTGGCGCAAATGGGACGCGCCGCTGCCCTCGACCTCCAGCGCGCGGGCCTCGCTTCTGGCCTCTGCCGGAGAGCACGCCGAGGCCGAGCTGCGCGAGGCGGTAATTCTCGCCGTGTTGCTGACCATGCCCGAGCTGATCCCCGAATTCGAGCATCAGCTTGATTCGCTCGACTGCGCCGACCCCGATCGCGCCGCCCTGCGTGATGTGTTGATGCGCTGCCGCGAGACCGAACCGGGCGCACTGCGCGACGCCTGCGAGCAGGCAATCGGGCCGATGGCTCTTGAAACCTTGCTCTCGGCACGCCATGTGGCAATCGTTCCCTGCCTGCGCACGCCCGGTGACATCTCGCTCGCCCGCCTGACGGTGGCGGAGGAGCTGGGCAAGATCGACGCGCAGAAAGGGCTGGCCGCCGAGATAGACGAGGCGGAAGAGGATCTACGGGATCTCGCGGACGAGGCGCTGACATGGCGGCTCGGCCAGGCCGCAAAGGCCCGCAACGAGGCTGTCCTGCGCAAGGACGAGGCCCAGACCGACTTTGAGATCGCCCCCAACGGGATGCGAATCGACAGGGAGGAAAAGAAGCGGGCCGAGGCCATCTGGGACCAGATTCGCTTTTCAAAAGGGCCGAACTAGATGTTCGGTCAGAAATTATGGAGGAAATCGCGCTAGGATCTCTGGCCGAATCAGTCGATTCCCATCATGATTCGGGGAATCGAATCAATCTTATCGCGTGAACGCCGGCCCGACGGGGCCGCCTCCCTCGGATGGAGCACTTCTTCTAATGGCAGCCAAAGACAACGACGACGCCAAGCCGGACACCTCTGACGACGCGCACAGCCTCGACATGAGCCAGGCCGCGGTCAAGAAGATGATCGCAGAGGCGCGCGAGCGTGGCTACATCACCTACGATCAGCTGAACCAGGTTCTTCCGCCCGATCAGGTCTCTTCCGACCAGATCGAAGACGTGATGTCGATGCTCTCGGAAATGGGCATTCAGGTCACCGAGGAAGACGAGGAAGCCGACGAAGACGGCAACAGCCCGAACAAGGGCTCGACCGAACTTGTCGACGCCTCGCGCGGCAAGGACGTGGCGCTGTCGTCCGGCGCGACTGAAAAGCTCGACCGGACCGATGATCCGGTGCGCATGTACTTGCGCGAGATGGGCAGCGTTGAGCTGCTGTCGCGCGAAGGCGAAATCGCCATCGCCAAGCGCATCGAGGCCGGTCGCAACACGATGATCCTCGGGCTGTGCGAAAGCCCGCTGACCTTTCAGGCGATCACCATCTGGCGCGAGGAACTTCTGTCCGAAGACATCCTGCTGCGCGATGTGATCGACCTTGAAACCACCTTCGGCAACCAGCTTGACGAAGAGGGCGGTCTTGAAGAGCCGGTGATCGACACCTCGGGCGCCACGGTGGAAAAGCCCAAGCGCGACGAGCCCGAGCTGGACGCTGACGGCAACCCGATCCGCACCGACGACGACGAGGATGAGGACGAGCAGGCGAACATGTCGCTTGCGGCGATGGAAGCCGCGCTCAAGCCGCGCGTGCTGGAAACGCTGGATCGCATCGCGCAGGATTACGAGAACCTTGCCGCCATGCAGGACGCGCGCATCAGCGCGACCCTGAACGAGGATGGCACCTTCGACGCCGATGACGAGGTCATTTACCAGAAGCTGCGCGGCGAGATCGTCGAGCTGGTGAACGGGCTGCACCTGCACAACAACCGCATCGAAGCGCTGATCGACCAGCTTTACGGCATCAACAAGCGCATCATGTCGATCGACTCGGCGATGGTGAAGCTGGCCGATCAGGCCCGCATCAACCGCCGCGAATTCGTCGATGAATACCGTGGCCGCGAGCTTGATCCCAACTGGATGGAGCGGATGAACGAAAAGCCGGGCCGCGCCTGGCAGATGTTCATCGAGCGGTTCTCGGACAAGGTCGAAGCGCTGCGCTCCGACATGGCGCAGGTCGGCCAGTATGTCGGCCTTGATATCAGCGAATTCCGCCGCATCGTGAATCAGGTGCAGAAGGGCGAGAAAGAGGCGCGTCAGGCCAAGAAGGAAATGGTCGAGGCGAACCTGCGTCTGGTGATCTCGATCGCCAAGAAATACACCAACCGCGGTCTGCAGTTCCTCGACCTCATTCAGGAAGGCAACATCGGCCTGATGAAGGCGGTGGACAAGTTCGAATACCGCCGTGGCTACAAGTTCTCGACCTATGCAACGTGGTGGATCCGGCAGGCGATCACCCGGTCCATTGCGGATCAGGCGCGCACCATCCGTATCCCGGTGCACATGATCGAGACGATCAACAAGCTGGTCCGCACTGGCCGCCAGATGCTGCACGAGATTGGCCGCGAGCCGACCCCGGAAGAGCTGGCGGAAAAGCTGCAGATGCCGCTCGAGAAGGTCCGCAAGGTGATGAAGATCGCCAAGGAGCCGATCTCGCTCGAGACGCCGATCGGCGACGAGGAAGACAGCCAGCTTGGCGATTTCATCGAAGACAAGAACGCGATCCTGCCGCTGGATTCCGCCATTCAGGAAAACCTGAAGGAAACCACGACACGGGTTCTGTCGTCGCTGACGCCGCGCGAAGAGCGGGTTCTGCGGATGCGCTTTGGCATTGGCATGAACACCGATCACACGCTTGAAGAGGTTGGCCAGCAGTTCAGCGTGACCCGCGAACGCATTCGTCAGATCGAAGCCAAGGCACTGCGTAAGCTCAAGCATCCGTCGCGCTCGCGCAAGCTGCGCAGCTTTCTGGACCAGTAAGCCATGTCGTTTTTCAAGAAACTGTTCGGCGGGGGCAATTCTGCCCCCGAACCGCAGGCAGAGGCGGTCCCGTACAAGGACTTCCGCATCACCCCCGCGCCGCTCAAGGAAGGCGATGGCTTTCGCATTGCCGCGCTGATCGAAGCCGAGGTCGAGGGCGAGACGAAGTCTCACCAGCTTGTCCGCGCTGACGTGATCCGCGACCGGGAAGAGGCCATCGCGGCTTCGGTCCGCAAGGCGCAGCAGATGATCGACGAGCAGGGCCTGCGCCTGTTCGGCTGACGCTTGTTGGGGCCCGCGCGGGCCCCACGCCTTGGCTTTCATGGCCTTGCCACAACTTATGCAGAGACACCGACACTGCCGTGCCTTTGAGCGGGGCTTGATGGCTTTGGACAAAAAGCTGGGGATAAGGCGGCGCAATCCGTGAGGCTCGTGTCTGAATAAAGGGAACATTAAAGGTTTCAGGGTGTTGATCAGGCAAGAGTAACAGGGAAGCCCGCCATGATGTTCCGCCTTGCCGCCCTTAGCGTTGCCGCCGCGATGATCGCTGTCACCGGTTTTGCCGCCACCGATGCGATGATCACCGAGACCCCCGAGGTCATCCGGATCGAGGTTGCGCCGGATCAGCTTGCCGATTGTGAACGCGCGCTGCGCGAGGTCGGTGCGATGCCGGGTGTGGCGGACGATGGCAGTCCGCTCTTGTTCGAAGGCAGCGCCGGGTTGCCAACCGTGGTCTGCGCCATCTCGATCGACGCCTGAGCCACCCTATGCCCCGTGTTCGGGGCCATACCGCGGGACCGCCCATGCAGACCATCTTTACCATTCCGACGCGGGGGCAGGGGCTTTACGAATTCACCCGCGATGTCGCCAATTGGGTCGAGGGCACCGGGCTGCTGACGTTGTTCATCAGGCACAGTTCGGCTTCGCTGCTCATTCAGGAAAACGCCGATCCCGAGGTGCGCAGCGATCTGCGCGCCTTTTTCCATCGTCTGGTGCCGCCGACCACCGACCCCTCGATGCGCTATCTCACCCACACTTACGAGGGCCCCGATGACATGCCTGCGCATATCAAGGCAGCGCTTCTGCCGGTGTCGCTGTCGATTCCGGTGAGCGAAGGGGCCCTCATGCTGGGAAGATGGCAGGGGATCTACCTGTTCGAACATCGCGACGCAGCGCATCAGCGCGACGTGGTGGCGCATCTTTCACCCTGATCCAGGGCCTGC
The DNA here is from genome assembly GCF_030547555.1 of Salipiger sp. 1_MG-2023. Classification (NCBI taxonomy): domain Bacteria; kingdom Pseudomonadati; phylum Pseudomonadota; class Alphaproteobacteria; order Rhodobacterales; family Roseobacteraceae; genus Salipiger; species Salipiger sp. 1_MG-2023. The sequence continues at coordinate 73,678 of NZ_JAUOQN010000011.1, forward strand.
ATGTTGTTGCGGCATTTACGGGCTACCCAAGGTCTGGCGGCTCGCCTATAGTCTCTGTGGATAAGTGGGGCAAACCCCACACCAGAGGCGGGATAGGATAGGGGGACAGACCATGCGCTGCCCGTTTTGCGGACATATCGACACCCAAGTGAAGGATTCGCGCCCGGCGGAAGAGCATGTCTCGATCCGCCGTCGCCGGTTCTGCCCGGCCTGCGGTGGCCGCTTCACCACCTATGAACGCGTGCAGCTGCGCGATCTGGTGGTGATCAAGTCGAACGGGCGCCGCGAGGATTTCGACCGCACCAAGATGGAACGCTCGATCCGCATCGCCCTGCAAAAACGCCCGATCGAGCCAGAGCGCGTCGAGCAGATGATCAGCGGCATCGTGCGACGGCTGGAAAGCCTTGGCGATACCGATATCGCCTCGAAGCAGATTGGCGAGATCGTCATGGAAACCTTGGCCCGGATCGACACCGTGGCCTATGTGCGCTTTGCCAGCGTCTACAAGAATTTTCAGGCGGCGGATGATTTCGATAAATTCGTCAGCGAGTTGCGGCCGGTCGGCCCCGTCGACAAGTGATCTCTGATCACGACCACATGGCGCACGCCCTGCGGCTTGGCCGCAGGCGGATGGGGCAATGCTGGCCCAACCCGGCGGTCGGCTGTGTCATTGTAAAGGATGGTCGCATCGTGGGGCGGGGCGTGACCGCACCCGGTGGTCGCCCCCATGCCGAACCGCAGGCGCTGGCGCAGGCTGGCGATGCGGCGCGCGGTGCCACCGCCTATGTCACGCTGGAGCCCTGCGCTCATCATGGCAAGACGCCGCCCTGTTGCGAGGCGCTGGTGAACGCTGGCATCGCGCGGGTCGTCGCGCCGATGACCGACAGCGATGCACGGGTGTCGGGGCGGGGGTTTGACTATCTGCGCAAGCACGGGGTCGAGGTTGTCACCGGCGTGCTTGGCGAGCAGGCCGCGCGCGATCACGCGGGGTTTTTCCTGCGGGTCGCAGAGGGCCGCCCGCTGGTCACGCTGAAACTGGCCAACAGCTTTGACGGGCGCATCGCCACCGCCACCGGCGAAAGCCAGTGGATCACCGGGCCAGAGGCGCGGCGCTATGTGCATGGGCTGCGGGCGCGCCACGATGCGGTGATGGTCGGCGCAGGCACGGCGCGGGCGGATGACCCGGCGCTGACGGTGCGCGAGTTTGGCGCGACGCGCCAGCCGGTGCGGGTGATCGCCTCGCGGCTGATCGACGTGCCGCTGATGAGCAAGCTCGCCAGCAGCGCCCGCGAGGTTCCTGTCTGGGTGGCACATGGCTCCGACGCCGCGTCGCTGACGCGCAAGGCGTGGGAGAGCTGCGGCGCGAAGCTGCTGCAATGCGACATTCGCGCCGGGCGCATCGATCCGGCCTCGCTGCTGGCGAAACTGGGGGCCGAGGGGCTGACGCGGGTGTTTTGCGAGGGTGGCGGCCAGCTGGCGGCCTCGCTGCTGGCGGCGGATCTGGTCGACGAGCTGGTCGGGTTTACCGCCGGCATCGCGCTGGGGGCCGAAGGGCGGCCGGGCATCGGCGCCATGGGCGTCGACCATCTGGCCGAAGCGCCCCGGTTCGTGCTGGAAGAGGTCCGCGCCATCGGCGGCGATGTGCTGCATCGCTGGCGGCGCGGATAGGGCGGGGCCGAAGCCCCGCGATCAGTGCACCGTCACCGGCGCAAAATCATTTTGCCGTGCCAGCTGAAACGCCAGATTGCGATCCTTGACCAGCGCCAGCCGCTCGCCAAGCGCATTGTGCACGGCGTAAAGCGTCTTGAGCCCGCCCAGCTGGTCCTGCACCTCGGCGGGCAGATCCTCGGCGTCGACAGGGCGCACGTAGACGATGCGATCCGCATCGTGCTGAGTGAAATCGTATTTCGTGTCCATGAGTTACCCCTTTCTGATCTGGATCGTCTGCACCACGGTCTCGGGTCTCGAGATGGTCAGATCGACGTGAAGAAGACCATTCTCGATGATGGCCTCGCCAATCTCGACCCCGTCGGCCAGCACAAAGCTGCGCTGGAACTGCCGTGCGGCAATGCCGCGATGCAGAAAAATTCGCTCGGCCGAATCGTCGCGCTGGCGTCCGCGGATGACCAGTTGGCGGTCTTCGACGGTGATGCTCAGATCGCTTTCGGAAAACCCGGCCACGGCCAGCGTGATGCGATAGGCGCTGTCGGATGTCTGTTCGATGTTGAAGGGCGGATAGCCCTCGCTGGTCTTGGCGGTGCGTTCAAGCAGACGCTCGAGCTGCTCGAAACCAAGCATATGGGGATACGATCCCAGGGTCAGTTTGCTCATGACACGTCCTTTGCGGAAAAGCGACCGTCGGTCGGGCCCCGCGCTTGCGGCAACCCTTGTGGGAATAATATGGGAAAGGCGCGAAGGCGGCGCAAGCCCCTTGCAATGGCTTTGCCAAGCCGCGACAGTTTGTTAATCTAAATACCTGCATTGCAAGGAGATCGCCCGAATGGATGCGCCGCAAGACATCTCGATGAAAACCGAGGAGGTGCTGCGGATCGAGCTGGAGGTTTTCAAGCGAGAACACCGCGATCTGGACGATGCCATCAACGCGCTGCACGAACGGGGGGTGGCCGACCAGCTGACCCTGCAGCGCCTCAAGAAGAAGAAACTGTTCCTGAAGGACAAGATCGCCCTGATCGAAGATCGCCTGACGCCTGACATCATTGCCTAAAGCTGCGATGCCGTCTCCTTGAGCATTTCGGCCGAGCGGCGCAGTGCCTCGGACTCGGCGCTGGACAGCTCGGGGCGCAGCGTGGCGATGACCCCCTCGCGCCCGACGACGCGCGGCAGGCTGAGCGCGACGTTTTCGACCCCCTCGACCTCGGGCGTGGCAATCGACACCGATAGCACCGAGCGCTGATCGCCGCCCACCGCCTGCACGATGCGGGCCAGCCCGGCGCCGATTCCGTACCATGTGGCGCCCTTGCCTTCGATGATGCGATAGGCGGCGCGGCGCACGGCGTCGTCGATCTGATCGCGCACATCCTGGGTGATCGGCGCCCCGACCTGCGCGGCAAAGCGTTCGACCGGCTGCGAGCCTGCCCGCGCCGAGGCCCAAGCCAGAACCTCGGAATCACCATGTTCGCCAAGCACATAGGCATGCACCGATTGCGGTGCGATGCCGAGGTGCTGCCCAATCAGGCTGCGGTAGCGCGCGGTGTCGAGGATGGTGCCAGATCCGATCACCCGCTCTGCCGGAAGGCCGGAAATGCGCAGCGCCACGTCGGTCATGATGTCGACCGGGTTCGACGCCACCAGCAGGATCGCATCTGGCGCGGCCTTGCGCACGCCGGAGATCACCTGCGCAAAGACATCGGCGTTGCGGGACAACAGGCTGAGGCGGGACTCGCCCGGCTTTTGCGCGACCCCGGCAGCGAGAATGACCATTTCAGCCCCCTCGAAGGCCTCGTACCCGCCGGCAAGCACCCGGCAGGGATGCGCGAAGGGCACCGCGTGCGAGATATCTTCGGCCTGTGCGCGGGCAAAGGCAAGCGACTGATCTACAAGCACGATCTCGCTCGCTCCGCCGCGCAGCGCGAGCGCATAGCCCGCGGCCGATCCGACCATGCCGACCCCGACGATTCCTACCTTCATGACGCGTTTCCTCATGGCTGTTCGGGTTCAAATTGGCATGCATGTCGCGGGATGAACAGGGCGTCACTCTGGCAGGGATCACGCGGCCCCTGAACAGCGCCAAGCGGGGCGCTTTTTAAGAGCGTTCCGATGCGTTCGGACGCAAATTTGTGATGGCGATCAACGGCTTGGGTCAGAACAGCGGGGCGTAGCGCCAGTTGTCGGCATCCGGCGTCACCTCGTCGAGGTTATAATCCGCGCCTTGAAGCCGCTGCGCGATCTCCAGCCCGGCGTGTGCCGCCCGGTCGATCATGTCCCGCCCGCGCGCTTCGTCCTGCCGGGTGCCGAAGCCGCGCATCAGGTCGAGCCCGTGGTTGAACTGGCCCACCGGATCGCCCGCCTCGGCGGCTTGCCTGTCCCAGTCGGCGGCCGCTTCGGGATTGAACGCGCCGCCAAAGCCGTTCTGCTCCATGTAGCTCATCCATGTCATCGCGCGGGTATAGCCCGCCGCGGCGCAGGCTTCGAAGATCGCGCGGGCGGTGTCATGATCGCCGGATTTGGTCATCATGTAGCCCGCGGCGCAGGTCATCATGTCGGTCTGCCCGCGCTCTGCCTTGTCGCGCACCGACCGCCATGTCAGCTCTTCGGGGTTGGTGGTGCCGTATTGATCCGCCAGAGCGGGGCTTGCCAGCAAGGCAAGCATCCAAAGGTGTCGCATGTCTTCCTCCCTTTGCGGGGCATCAGCGCTCGAAGGGCCTGCCTTCGATCAGCCCCCGGTTGGCCGGAAGGCCGCGCCCCATGGGTAGCGGCCCACCTTGATCGTTTTCACCGCCTTGCGTGTGGCCACGTCGACCACCGTCACATCGCCCGAGACGCCATTGGTGGTGAACAGCTGCGCGTGATCGCGATCAAAGGCCATGTGCCAGACGCGCCGCCCCACAAGGATATACTGTTCGACCTCGTAGGTCTCGGCGTTCACCACCGCGAGGTGGTTCGACGGCCCAAGCGCGACAAAGGCGGTCTTGCCGTCCGGCGTCAGCTCGAACCCGACGGGCTGGATCAGATCGTCATGCACGCCCTTGATGGCGAAATGCAGTTTCGCCTTTTCCGACTGATCGGATGTGTCGAACACCGTCACCGTGCCGCCGATCTCGGCGGACACCCAAAGCTCGGCGCCGTCTTTGACGAATTCTGCGTGACGGGGGCGCGAATCGACCAGCGTGTTGGCAAAGATCGTCTCGGTGCCGGTGTCGATCCAATGCGCCATGTTGGTGGTTTCCGAGGTGGTGATCACCGTCTTGCCATCGGGGCTGACCGCCATGCCTTCGGGTTCGATGCCAACGTCGATCTGTGCAATGACGCGGCGGGTCTGCGTATCGACCACGGTGGTGATCGCGTCATCCTCGTTGGCGATGTACAGTCGCCGGTTGTCGGGGTGCAGCACGAATTGTTCAGGGTCTTCGCCCGAGGGCAGATCGTGCAGGATCTCGCCTGACACCGGGTCCATCACCTGCACCGCGTCGCTGTCGGAGGCGCAGATAAAGACCACGGAATGATCGGCGGAAAAGGTGATGCCGCGCGGGCGCTCTCCGGTGGCAATGGTGCGTGTGACCTCCAGCGTGGCGGTGTCGATCACGCTGATGGTGTTGTCCTTTTCATTGGTCACCCAGATTTCATCCGCAAGGGCGGGGGTGGCCAGCAGCAAGGCAAGGGCGGTAGTGCGAAACATGGGATGCCTCATTGAAACGCGGTGCAGGCGGAATCCGGGGCGTCGAGCCCCAGCGTGTCGAGTTCGTTGCCCTGATGCAGGAAACCTTCGAGCGGGGCAGAGGCCACCACGGCGCGTGCGGTGACCAGCGGGATCGGTTGGCGCAGCTGGCCGTTCCAGTCGCGATAGCTCAGCGGGCGACCCTTGAAGCCGGCCAGTTCGAATGCGTCCGACAGGATATAGGCGCGCAGCGTTGCCAGATCGTCCGATCCGGTGCGGGTCACCGCCTCGCCGAGCGTGCGCAGGGCGGCCCAGGCGCCATAATCGGCACTGCGCATGTCGCGCTGGGCGCTGTCTTCGAAGCGTGATTGCAGCTGCGCCGCGCCCCATTGTTCCATCACCGGCGCCCAGGCTTCTGGCACCAGCTCTTCGGATCCGGCGACGGGGCGCGGATCCCATGTGTTATAGGCGATGTAGCGCCCGAAATCATGCGTCTCGTCAGCGATCAGCAGCACGTCGTGATCGCCCAGTTCCTGCGTGAACAGCGGCACTTCGGACGAGGCGCTGCGGCGCATGTCGGCGTCAAAGCGCCACGGCTTTTCGCCCACCAGATCCAGCTGGAATTTCTGCGCCGAGGCTTTCAGCGCATCGGCAAAGGCGATGTCCTCGGGGTGCGGGCCAGAGATCAGCGCAACATCGCTCCAGCGCCGCGACACGAGGAACTGCGCCAGCGCATCGGCGCGCATGGCATTTGACGGCGCGCTGTGCAGCAGGTTGGCGCGGCAATCCATGCTGCGCAGCCGCGTTTCGGGGGCGGTGGCGTTGAACAGCAGCGCGCCCTGTGCCTCGGGAAGATCGGCGATCTGCAACAGGGTCCCGGCGGGGGCGTCGATCACCAGCAGCTTTGTTGACGCCAGCGCGGCCCGCGCCGCGGCCAGCGCATCGCCGCCCGGTGGGACGCGGGTTTCCTCCATCTGCCATGTCTGCCCCATGAAGCGCCCGGTGGTGGCGTTGTCGCTCAGCCCCAGCCGCGCGCCCGCAACGCCAAGATCCGCCGGGTCGGGATCGAGGTTCGACAGCACCGGCGGCGCGATGCGATCGACGCCAAGATAGCCGATCCGCAGCGTGGTTTCCGACGCGGCAGCCGCGCTTAACGTCAGCGAACACAGGGCGGCAAGACCCAAGATGCGCATGAAATGTCCTCCTTGCCGATACGCTACCCTGCGCCGGGGCGCCATGCCGTAGGACCATGGTCGCAGATCGGGGGGCTTCGCGACCAAGGTGCAATATTGCGGCTGCGGGGGGCTTGCTAGGCATCGACGAAGAGACGCATCCGGAGGAGGTTCCCAGCATGTCAACGATGACCCGTGCCGCGCTTGCCAGCGCTGCCGCTTTGTTCAGCGCAAGCCTTGCGCTGGCCCATGGCGATGTCGCCCCGCAGCCGGTCAACACCGATGCGCTGCCCGATATCGGCGAAGACTGGCTGACCGAAAACCCCTACCGCGATGCCGGTGAAGAGGTCTGGCAGGCGGCGGTGAGCATCGGTGCGTCGGGCTACAACCAGAATTGCGCGCGTTGCCACGGGCTCGAGGTGATCTCGGGCGGGCTGGCCCCCGATCTGCGCTTTCTCGAGGCAGAGGAGTATGGCGATGAGTGGTTCATGGAGCGGTTCCGCGAAGGCTATACGCAAAATGGCATCACCAAGATGCCCGCCTTTGGCGAGTTGCTGGGGCAAAAAGCCGCCTGGGCGATCCGCACCTATGTCGAAACCCGCCCTGATGACGCCATGATCGACGAGCGGCAGGACGAGCTGAAGGCGATCCGCGATCACCTTGCCTCGGGCGATGTGGACGTTGACGCCACCGTGGCGCGGTTGACCGAGATCGCCGGCGAGATCGAGACCCTGTCGGGCGCGCCTATTGCCGACAGCATCGCCTTTCGCGCGGCAGGCCAGCTTCAGGCGCATCCCGATGATCTGACCCATGCGGCCGAAACGCTGACCATCGGGCTGTCGGCGGCGCATTGATGAAACGTCGCCTGTTGCTTGCCGCGCTGGCCGGGCTTGCCGTTGCAGGCCCGGCTTTCGCGCGTTGTGAAGACTGGGTTCCGCAGGCCAAGCCGCAGAACGCCAGCCGCGATATTGTGGGCAAGGATCTCGACGAGATCATCGAGCGTGGCTACATCGACATCGCCGCTTACGAAGATTTTGCGCCTTGGTCCTTTCAGCAGGGCGGCAAGCCTGCCGGGGTCGATATCGACATCGGGCGGCTGATCGCCAAGGGGCTGGGGGTCGAGGCGCGGTTCCATCTGGTGCCCGCCGCCGAAAATCTCGACGGTGATCTGCGCAACACCATCTGGCAGGGGCCGGTGGTGGGCGGGGCGGTGTCAAACCTGATGATGCATGTGCCCTATGACAGCGAATACGCTTGCCGTGTCGATCAGGTGGTGTTCACCGGGCAATACGCCGCCGAGCAAGTGGCCATCGCCTATCGCACGGACGCCTACCCCGAAGACCCGCCGGTTCCGGCCTATTTCCGCTTTGACACGGTTGCGGTCGAAAACGATTCCATCGCCGATTTCTACCTCACCTCCTTTGCGGGCGGGCAACTGGCGCAGGGGGTGCGGCGCTATCCGTCCTATGGTGCGGCGATGCAGGCACTGAGCGCGGGCGAGACCATGGCCGCAATGGGCCCGCTGGCGCAGCTGGAATACGGGCTGGGCGCGGGCGCGGCGATCCACCAGCCGCCACTGGCGGGCTTTGCCGTCAGCCACTGGACGGTGGGGGTGGCGGTGCACACGCGCTACCGGGCGCTGGGTTATGCGGTCGACGATGCCATCCGCGCCGGGCTGGAGGACGGCAGCATCGCGGCGATCTTTGCCCGATACGGGCTGACGCATCTGGCGCCGGAACGCTAGGGGTCAGGCGGGCAGGCGGCGCAGGTTGCCGCCCGCGTCCACCAGCGTGACCCGGGCCGGAATGTGGCGGATCGCAGCGCGGATCGCCGCTTCGTCCATCAGGCAAAACCCGGTCGACAGCGCATCGGCCAGCGCCGCGCTGGGGCATTCCACCGAGACCGTCGACCAGAGGGCCGCGCCGCCCTGCGGGCTGAGAATATGCGCCTGAGCCCCCAGCATCAGCGCCGACGGGCTGGAGCTGGCCACCGCGCCGCCGGTCAGCGTGCGTGAGCCCAGCAGACCCTGATCGGGGTCCGCCAGACCCAGCCGCCACGGCCCGCCAAGCGCCCGGAATTCCCCGATATTGACCAATGCGCTCCCGAACCCCCGGGTTTCCAGCAGATCGACCACGGCGTCGGTGGCATAGCCCTGCGCGATGCCGTTGAAGGTCAGCGCCTGACCCTTGCTCAGCACCACTTGCGGCGCGCGCTGGACCGTTTCCCAGCCGATCAACTGGCGCGCGTCGCCGCTATCTTGGCCCCGCGCCAGCGCCTGCCAGAGCGGCTGAACCGTGGGGTCGAACTGCCCCTGGGTCGCCCGATGCACCCGATCCGCCAGCGCCATCAGCGCGGCAAAGTCTTGCGAGGGCACCAGTCTGCCCGCGCGGTTGAGCCGCGACACTTCGGAGTCGGGGTCATACAGGCTGAACGCCGCCTCGATCTGGCGCAGGCGGGCGATGGCGCGGGGCAGGGCCTCGGTGGCGCCGGGGCCGTGCAGGGTGATCTGCGCCTCGGCGCCCAGCGCGAGGCCGCTCCAGCGAGCGGGCGCAGCGCTTGCCCCCATACTGAGCGCGGCGGCGGAAATGCTCAGGAAGCGGCGGCGCGACAGCATCATTCGGCAGGCTCCAGCGGCGCAACGGGCCGGCCCTTGCGGGCGGTGAGCACGAGGGGCACGCATTGTTTGGGATCGGCGTAGATCTGAACGCAGTCAAGGCATTGGAAGCATTCGGAATAGGCGATCTTGCCGGATTTCTCGATCGCCCCGTAGCGGCAGCGCACGCGGCACAATTGGCACGGCGCGCCGCACCCTTTGCGCCGCGCGATCCAGTCGCGCCTGCGCAGCAGCCCGCCGATAGCCATGAGCGCGCCCAGTGGGCAGAGGTAGCGGCAAAACCCCTTGAACAGCACCATCGACAGCGCCAGCAGCCCCGCCGCCCACAGCACATAGGGCCATGCGCGCTGGAAATAGGTGGTGATCGCGGTCTTGAACGGCTCGATCTCGGCCACGGTGTCGATCTTGCCGGGCGCAAGGAACACCGTCGCCACCATGCCCGCCAGCACCACGTATTTGAGCCCTTTCAACCGGCGATCCCAGCGCGGCGTTGGGTCGATCTGCGGCAGGCGCAATCGCCGCCCCAGATGCGCCGCGAATTCCTGCAACGCGCCGAACGGGCAAAGCCAGCCGCAAAAGAACCCGCGCCCCCATAGCACGAACCCGGCCCCCGCCGCGAGCCACACCAGCAACGAGAACGGATCATAGAGCAGGAAGGCAAAGCTGCCGCCCTCAAGCGCCGTGCGCAGCACGCCCAAAGGCGTCACGATCGACAATTGCCCCTGACCCCAGAACCCGACGAAGCCGGTCATCACCGCCAGCAGCCCCAGCCGCAGCGGCGTCAGCACCGGGCGCCGCGCGATATGCTTTTGCAGCGGGCCGACGGCGATCAGCAGCACGACAAGGAAGCCGCACAGCAGCAGCAGATCGGTCTGCCGGCCCCGGATCGCCTCGCGCCACGGCGGCAGGGTCTGCACCACCTGCGGCTTGAGAAAGAACCGTTCGGGCGTCTGCGCAGAGACAAGGATTTCCTGCCGTCCGATTTCGGGCTGGAACATGCCATGGGCGCGCACCGCCTCGACCTTCAGCGTCCATTCGCGCGACGGGTCAAAGCCCAGCCGCCGGTCGGTGCGCAGGATCATCGCGGTGCCATCCTGCAGGGCGTCCGGCAGCCCGGCCGCCAGTTCGACCAGCAGATCGGCGTCGCGCAGCGCAATCGGCAGCCCGTCCTGTTCGGCGGCCAGCCGGTCGGGGGCGGTGTTGCGTACGAAATCCTCCGACACCAGCCCGTGCCGCCCGCTTTCGATCAGCAGCAGGGGCTCCTCGTCGGGCGAGATATCAAGGAACCGCTGCAATTCGCCCAGCGTATCGGGCGAGAGCACCGCGCGCGCGATGCTGGGCGGGCCGATGTCGATCACCCAGAGGTCAAGATAGGGCGCATCGGGGGCCTCGCTCGCCGCCGGGTCGTCATCGGCCCAGATCGTGCCGGCGAACAGCGCATCCACCGCAGCGTTGCTGGTGAGGTGATGGGTGGCGATGCCTTGGTCCACCAGCGCGTCCCAGCCCAGCGGCTCGTCGTAATCAGGATCAGGCCGGGCGGGCGGGCCCGAAGACACTCCCGCCAGCTTTTCGCGCGCCACCTCGCGGGCGGCGGCCATGATGCTTTCATGCGCGATGCGCACACTGGCCGTCGCCTTGGTCACCCCGTCCAGATAGACAAGGCCAGAGCCGTCGGCGGCGCTGCCATAGGCACTGCCAACCACCATGGTTTCGGAAATCGAACGCCCGGCGTATTGTTCGAGAAAGCCGCGAAACGGCGCCTCGCCCAGCCCCGAGACAAAGATCGGCTCGTTATGGGAGATCAGCTTGACGTCGCGGATTGCCCCTTCGAGATCGAGCATGACGAAGACGTTGATCGGCGCGCCGGAAAAGCCCGGCAGCGGGGCCATCAGCGCGGTTTCAAACGCATAGCCCGCAAGGCCGCCGCCAGAGTTGAGAAGCTCCCACACGCCCTTGTCATTGACGGGCTCGCCAAGCCCGTAGGGGGCATAGACAAAGCGTTCCATCGCGGCGCGATCCATCGGATCGGCGCGGGCGGACAGGGCGGCAAGGCCAAGCAGAAGGGCAAGAAGCAGGCGCATGGCGCATTGGTATCCAAGACCGTGCGGTCTGCCGATTCGACCAAAGTCGCGGGGATATTCGGCTCGCGTCTGTGCGAGGTGGATGCGGCCTGAGCGGCTGTTGCAGGCAGGCGTAGGGAAAGGGCGCGGTGGTCTCGTGGGGAAGGCGCACAAGCCACCGCGCTGGATCGCCGCGCCAACCAGCGCAGCGATCTTGCGTGTCCGGGGCACGGCGCTTGCGCAAACCCGCCCCGGACAGGAGGAGCCTTTAGAAGAAGCCCAGCTTGTTGGGGTTGTAGCTCATCAGGATGTTCTTGGTCTGCTGGTAGTGGTCGAGCATCATCTTGTGGTTCTCGCGCCCGACGCCCGATTGCTTGTAGCCGCCAAAGGCCGCGTGGGCCGGGTAGGCGTGGTAATTGTTGACCCAGACACGCCCCGCCTGAATGTTGCGGCCAAAGCGGTAGCAGCGGTTGGCATCGCGGGTCCAGACACCGGCGCCAAGCCCGTACATGGTGTCATTGGCGATGGCGAGCGCCTCGGCCTCGTCCTTGAAGGTGGTCACCGACACCACCGGGCCAAAGATCTCCTCTTGGAAGACGCGCATCTTGTTGTGCCCCTTGAGGATCGTCGGCTGGATGTAAAAGCCGTTCGACAGATCGCCGTCGAAACGCGCCGCTTTGCCCCCCGTAAGCACTTCGGCGCCTTCTTCGCGCCCGATGGTGAGGTAGGACAGAATCTTGTCCTGCTGTTCCGCCGAGGCCTGCGCGCCGACCATGGTTTCGATGTCGCGCGGATCGCCTTGCTTGATGGCCTGCACCCGTTCGATGCAGCGCGAGATGAATTCGTCGTAGATGTCTTCCTGAATAAGCGCGCGGCTGGGGCAGGTGCAGACTTCGCCCTGATTGAAGGCGAACAGCACGAAGCCTTCGACGGCCTTGTCGAGGAAGGCGTCATCTTCGGCCATCACGTCGCTGAAGAAGATGTTGGGGGATTTGCCGCCCAGTTCCAGCGTGACCGGAATCAGGTTTTCGGTCGCGGCCTGCATGATCTTGCGGCCCGTTTCCGTGGAGCCGGTAAAGGCGATCTTGGCGATGCGCGGGCTGCGGGCCAGCGGCGCGCCGACATCGGCGCCCATGCCGTTGACGATGTTCAGCACACCGGCGGGCAGCAAATCGGCGATCAGTTCGGCCAGCACCATGATCGCGGCGGGGGTCTGTTCGGCAGGCTTGAGCACCACGCAGTTACCAGCCGCCAGCGCGGGCGCCAGTTTCCACGCCGCCATCAGGATCGAGAAATTCCACGGGATGATCTGGCCGACCACGCCGAGCGGTTCATGGAAATGATAGGCCACGGTATCGTGGTCGATTTCCGACATGTTGCCTTCCTGCCCGCGCAGAACGCCCGCGAAGTAGCGGAAGTGGTCGATGGCCAGCGGAATGTCGGCGGCCATGGTCTCGCGGATCGGCTTGCCATTGTCCCAGGTTTCGGCCTGCGCGAGGATTTCAAGGTTGGCTTCCAGCCGGTCGGCCAGCTTCAGCAGGATGTTGCTGCGCTCGGAGGCCGAGGTCTTGCCCCAGGCTTCGCGGGCGGCATGGGCGGCGTCCAGCGCCTTTTCCACATCCGCCGCGCCAGAGCGGGCGACCTCGCAGACGACGCCGCCGGTGATCGGGGTGATGTTGTCGAAATACTGGCCGCCCACGGGCGCGACCCAGTCGCCGCCGATGAAGTTGTCGTAGCGGGCCTTGAAGGGCGAAGCGTACTTGCCTTCGGTTTCACTCATGACGTTCATTGCGTGTCCTCCTGAAGAATGCCGGGTCCTCCACCCGGCTCTGCGCTGACCATGGGCTGCCGTCGGGGGCCGTGTCATCGGCGTGCGCGCCGCGCCGGGGGCGAAGTGTCTCATCCCTGAGACAGGTCTTTACGAATGTTCAATCTGTGCGGGACTAGACTGCCCCACCGGCGTGTCACACCGGGGAAGGCGAGGGCGCATGAGACGGATAGATGAAAAGCTGGCGAAGATCGCCGCGGGAAACTATGGCCCGCGCGATTTCATCATCACCTTCGCCAAGGATGCCGACCTGCTGCGCGGCTGTTCCGCCAGCGGGCTGGATGCGATGGGGCAAGGCCGGTCGCTGTCGTCCTATCGATCGGATGTAAGGCGGGTAATCGAATCGGATCTGGCCGACATCGTCCTCACCTCGCTGTCGACCGCCGAGGCGCTGGCCGACGATGGCGCCTACCTGCGCTCGAACGCGACGCCGGCGGTGCGGCTGAACGATCCGACCGAAAGCTGGCGCGTGCGCGGTGGGGCTTATGTCACCGCGCAGGGGCTGCCGTTTCGCTCGTCGCGCTTTGATGCCGTCAAGCCGGTGGCCAGCCTCGGGCTGTACGGGATGACCTTTTACAACGATCCGGCGCGCGATCACGCGACGCTGGCCGCCTATACGGAATTTCGCGATATCGCGGGGCGGGTCGGCATCCGGCATTTCCTTCAGGTGAGCGACCCCTGCGTCGCCGTGGAAACCGGCGAAGCCAAGCCCGAGGGCTATCGCAACGACATGCTGGCACGGATGCTGGCGGGCATCGCGCGGCGCGAACGGCCGATGTTTGTGGAAACCGAATATCACGGCCCCGCCGCGATGGAGGAACTGGCGTCATGGGATCCCTCGCGGCTCGTGGTCGGCATCACCAGTTGCACCGAAGGCACGACCCGCGACTGTCTCGAACGGCTGGCGCAGGCGGAAAAGCACGGTGCGCGGCTTTGCGGGCTCAGCCGGAGCAGCGCTGATTGCGACGATCCGGTGCTGATGCTGACCGCGATGCGACGGGTGGTGCACGATGGCGCAAGCTCGTTCGAAGCGGTGCGCATCTATCATGACGAGCTGACGGCGGCGGGGGTGACGCCGCGCCGCGCGCTTCAGGATGATGTCGAACTGACCAACCCGCTGCTCAAGGCGCACGCCGCGAAAGCCGCCTGACCGCTTTGCCCTTTCCCCTTCTGCGCCCCCGTGCCAGACCCGTCGCGGCACGGGCAGGGGATGGCGCTTGGAACAAACGGCAGGATTCTGGATCGCGGCGGCGGCGGCCACTTTCTTTATCGGCATGTCCAAGGGCGGCATTCCGATGGTTGCCATGCTTGGCGTGCCGATCCTGTCGATCTTCATCCCACCGGGCATGGCAGCGGGACTGCTGCTGCCGATGTACATTCTTGCCGATGCCTATGCGATCTGGCTGTTTCGCGGGCAATATTCGCTGCGCAACATCCGCATTCTGGTGCCCGCCGGGGCGATCGGCGTGTTGATCGCCTTTGTGCTGGTCAGCCGCGTGCCGGTCGAGGCGACCAAGCTGGTTGTTGCGCTGATCGGCCTTGGCTATCTCGCCGATGCGTTGCGCAAACGGTTGAAGCGCGATTATCGCGCGCGCGATGCCGATGTGGCGCGCGGTCTCTTCTGGGGCGCGCTTTCGGGCTTCACCAGCTATATCAGCCACGCCGGCGGTCCGCCCTATCAGGCCTATATGCTGCCTCAGAAGCTGCCGAAAATGACCTTTGCCGGCACGACGGCCATCGTCTTCGCCTGCATCAACTGGATGAAGGCACCGACCTATGTGCTGGCGGGTCAACTGACGTGGGACAGCCTGAAACAGGTGGCGGTGCTGGCGCCGGTGGCGCTGCTTGGGGCATGGGCGGGCTTTCGCTTCACCCGGCTGCTGCCCGAACGGTTGTTCTTTACGCTAATCTATTCGGCGCTGGGGCTGTTGTGCCTGAAGCTGCTGTTCGAGGTGGGCGCGGCGTGGCTCTAAGCCCTTGCCGGGGCCGGGGCGGATCGCTACCTCGAAGGGCGGAAAGGAACCCCGATGACCCAAGCTGACTGGATCGCTGTCGAACTTGGCTCCGACAAGATGCTGACATGGCAGATGCGTGGCCCCGATGTGCTGGCCCGCCACGATGCCGCGCCAGAGCCTCTGTCGGAACTGGGGGCAGAGCTGCCGGATCTGCCGGTGCTGCTGTCCGGTGCTCGCGGCCACGAGGCGCAAGTGCCCTGCGCGATCCCCGCCCCGCTGCGGGTCGGGCGGTTCCATCTGCTGCCCGGCGTGCGGCAGGCGCAGCCGTTTGACGACATGGGCTTCGAGGCGACGCGGATCGCGGGTTTCCTCGCGCTCAACCCCGGGTTCGACGGGGCGCTCTGCCTGCCCGGCGCGGTGACCCGCTGGGTGCAGATCAGCGCGGGCGAAATCGTGAGTTTTCGCAGCTTCCTGACCGGAACGATGCTGCGCCTGCTTCAGGCCCCCGAGGCGCTGGGCGTCCTGGACGACGCGCTTGATCCGGAAACGCTGCGCGCGGCGGTGGATCGCGCCATGGGCCGCCCGGCGGCGCTGACCGGCGATCTTGCGGGGCTGCGGGCGCGCCTCATGGCGGGGCAGGGCGGAGCGGCCCGCTCCGAAGCGCTGGGCTGGCTGATCGGGGTCGAGCTGTCGGCGGCAAAGCCGTGGTGGCTGGGGCAGAACGTGGCGTTGATCGGGGACAGCGCGGCGCATCGCATCGCGCTCGAGGCGCAGGGCCTGCCGGTGCTGGTGGCAGATGGCGCGCGCATGGCGCTTGAGGGTCTCAAACGCGCCTATGCCGGGCTTGAGGCCGCGACGTGACGCAGCAAAGCCCGACCGATCTGGCTGACATCGGCCCAAGGCCGCAGCGCGCGCGCGGCAAGGCGCGCCTGTCGGCGAAGCTGCGCAATGGCCGCAGCACCATCGACGATCTGCATATGTCGGGCAGCGCCAAGCTGCTGTTCCCGCGTGGGAAAGATGAATTGCAGGCGGTCTATCTCAACAGTTCGGGCGGGGTGACGGGGGGTGATGCCTTTGATGTCGCCGCCCATGCGCAGACAGGCGCGCATCTGGTGATGACCACGCAGGCGGCCGAGCGCATCTACCGCGCGGTGCCGGGGCAGGTGGGGCGCGTTGCCACGCAGCTGACGGTTGATGCTGGCGCGCGGCTTGACTGGTTGCCGCAGGAAACGATCCTGTTCGAAGGCGCGGCGCTGAACCGCCGGCTGAGCATCGACATGGCCGAAGATGCCCGTCTTGTCGCCTGCGAGTCGTTCATCTTTGGCCGCCGCGCGATGGGAGAAGTGCTGCACGACATCCACCTGCGCGACCGGATCGACCTGCGCGTCGGCGGCAGGCTGGTATTCGCCGACCGTCTGCGGCTGGACGGCGATGCGGCGCAGATCCTGTCGCAGCCGGCGACAGCCAATGGTGCGGGGGCGATGGCAACGGTGATCCGCGCCGCCCCCGGAGCCTCGGGTTGCGTCGAGCGCTTGCGTGAAATGCTGCCGCAGACGGCGGGCGTGTCCGCCCTGACGCCGGATCTTGTTGCAATTCGTATGGTTTCCGTTGACGGCTTCGCTTTGCGAGGCCACCTTGCCTCTGTCCTGCGCTATCTGTGCGGCGCTGAACTCCCACGACCCTGGATGATCTGACCAATGCAATTGACCCCCCGCGAAAAGGACAAGCTGCTTGTCGCAATGGCTGCCGAAGTGGCAAGAAAACGCCTCGGACGCGGCGTCAGGCTGAACTATCCCGAGGCTATCGCGTTGATCACCGACGCTGTAGTGGAAGGTGCGCGCGATGGCCGTTCGGTGGCCGATACGATGGAGGCTGGTGCACGGGTGATCACCGCCGAGCAATGCATGGAGGGTGTTCCCGAGATGATCCACGAGGTGCAGGTCGAAGCGACCTTCCCCGATGGCACCAAGCTCGTCACCGTTCACAACCCGATCCGCTGATCTCGCCAAGGAATCCTGGAATGAAATACGCCTTGCCTCTCGTGCTTTTTGCAGCGCCTGCTCTTGCCCATACAGGCGAGGGTGCCCATCTGCATCCTCATGACGGCGCATCATGGCTGGTGACCGTGGCGGTGCTTGGCATCGCCGCCTTGGCGGGCCATATGGTGCTGAAGCGGGTGAGGTCGCGCAAGTGATCCCCGGAGAGCTGTTTCCCGCCGAGGGTGATCTGGAGCTGAACGCCGGGCGCGAGGTCATCGTGCTGATGGTGGCCAATACCGGTGATCGGCCCGTACAGGTCGGCTCGCATTACCACTTTGCCGAAACCAACCCGGCGCTCGATTTCGACAGGGAGGCCGCGCGCGGCACCCGGCTTGACATCGCGGCCGGGACTGCGGTGCGGTTCGAGCCTGGACAACGGCGCGAGGTCGCGCTTATCCCCCTTGCGGGTGCCCGCAAGGTTTATGGATTCAATCAGAAAGTCATGGGTTCACTATGAATATGTTCAACGACGTGCTTGCCTGGCAGCGCAGCATGGTCAAGATCGGCTCGCTTGTGGCCGAATCCCAGCAGGTCATCGCCTATCGTGTGCTCGGCATGGCCGGAATGTGGTCGGTCGAACCGTCCGAAAATGCGCGGATGGTCAATGAAAAGGGCCCGGCCTTTCTGCAAAGCTGGTGGAGCGCCAGCCGCGCCGCAATGAACGGTGACGCGCCGGAACGGGTGCTGGATGCATGGACGGTCCCGCTCGAGCGCAAGGCGCGCTCGAATCGCAAGCGGCTTGCCCGTCGCGGGCCGAACCTCTGACGATGCGACGCTGACACAGGGCACGCTCAAGGAGGGCAGGCCGATGTTTCCGATCACACCGATGGACTGGACGAAGGTTGCCTTGCGCGGAAGCACGCAGGTCATGGCGCTGCAACTGAGGCTGGCGCGCGCCATGGTCGGCATGGCGCTCGACCAGCAACGCAAGGCGATCGGCCTTGCGCGGGTGCCGCTGCCCGGAGCGACGGGCAACATCTGCGCCCCGCTTCGCCGCCCCGGCCATCCGCGTGCGCGCCCGTCTGCGGGGCTGCGCTCGGTGCCGTCCTGCGGCAATGCCGGGCAAACGCCGCCCCGGCCAACGACGCTCGCGCCGGTGCGCGATGCCGAAGCGCAGGACTGAGGATCGCCCATGGTCACCCGCCCGCTGCTGAGTGACGATCAGCTAAGCCCGCTTGCAGCCGAGGTCTTCGCCGACATCCGCGCCACCCGCGGCACTGATTTCATCAATAATTTCTGGCGCGCGCTGGCCCATGATCCCGAAACGCTGCGGGCGACATGGGACCGGCTGAAGGTCTTGATGGCGCCCGGCGCGCTTGATCCGCTGACCAAGGAAATGATCTATATCGCGGTGTCCGCCGCCAATTCCTGCGCCTATTGCTGCCATTCCCATACGGCTTCGGCAAAGGCCAAGGGCATGAGCGACGCCATGCTGAACGAATTGCTCGCCGTGATCGGCATGGCGAGCCAGACCAACGCCATCGCCAATGCGCTTCAGGTGCCGGTGGATGAGGTTTTCAAGGAATAGGGCCGGCAGGCCAGCCAAAAAACGGGCGCGGGTCACGCGCCGACACGACAGACGAGGACACACCCATGCCCGCACGGATTTCCCGCTCCGATTATGCCGCGATGTTCGGCCCCACCACCGGGGACAAGCTGCGCCTTGCCGACACCGACCTGATCATCGAGGTCGAGCGTGACCTGACCGCCGAAGCGGTCGGGCAGGCGGGCGGTGGCAATGCGCCGATCTACGGCGAAGAGGTGAAATTCGGCGGCGGCAAGGTGATCCGCGACGGCATGGGGCAGTCACAGGCGACCCGCGCCGAGGGGGCTGTCGATACCGTCATCACCAACGCGCTGATCGTCGATCATACCGGCATCTACAAGGCCGACGTCGGCCTGCGCGGCGGGCGCATCCATAAGATCGGCAAGGCGGGCAACCCCGACACCCAGCCCGGCGTCAACATCATCGTCGGCCCCGGAACCGAGGTCATCGCGGGCGAGGGACGCATCCTAACCGCCGGTGGCATGGACAGCCATATCCACTACATCTGCCCGCAACAGATCGAAGACGCGCTGCATTCCGGCCTGACGACAATGCTCGGCGGCGGCACCGGCCCGGCCCATGGCACGCTGGCCACCACCTGTACCCCCGGCCCGTGGCACCTTGGGCGGATGATGCAGGCTGCCGATGCCTTCCCGATGAACCTCGCCTTCGCGGGCAAGGGCAACGCCTCGCTGGCGGCCCCGCTTGAAGAACAGATCAAGGCCGGTGCCTGCTGCCTCAAGCTGCACGAAGACTGGGGCACCACCCCCGCCACCATCGACAACTGCCTGAGCGTTGCCGATGCGTGGGATGTGCAGGTGATGATCCACACCGACACGCTCAATGAATCGGGCTTCGTGGAAAACACCGTCGCGGCGATGAAGGGCCGCACCATCCACGCCTTCCACACCGAAGGCGCGGGCGGCGGCCATGCCCCCGACATCATCAAGATCTGCGGTGAGGAATTCGTGCTGCCCAGCTCGACCAACCCGACGCGGCCCTACACCGCCAACACGCTCGAAGAACATCTCGACATGCTGATGGTCTGCCACCATCTCGACAAGTCGATCCCCGAAGACGTGGCCTTCGCCGAATCCCGCATCCGCAAGGAAACCATCGCCGCCGAAGACATCCTGCACGACATGGGTGCCTTCAGCATCATCGCTTCCGACAGCCAGGCCATGGGCCGCGTCGGCGAGGTGATCATCCGCACCTGGCAAACCGCGGACAAGATGAAGAAACAGCGCGGCAAGCTCAGCGACGAAACCGGCGACAACGACAATTTCCGCGTCCGGCGCTACATCGCAAAATACACCATCAACCCGGCCATCGCCCATGGCATCGCAACCGAGATCGGCTCCATCGAAGAAGGCAAGCGCGCCGACCTAGTGCTCTGGTCCCCGGCCTTCTTCGGGGTGAAACCGGAAATGGTGCTGATGGGCGGCAGCATCGTCTGCGCGCAGATGGGCGATCCCAATGCCTCGATCCCGACGCCACAGCCGGTCTACAGCCGCCCGATGTGGGGCGCTTATGGCCGCTCGGTCGAACATTCGGCGGTGATCTTCGTTTCCGAAGCGGCGCAATCCGAAGGCATCCGCAATACGCTCGGCCTCGCCAAACAGACCGTGGCGGTCAAGAACACCCGCGGCATCGGCAAATCCCACCTCAAGCTCAACACTGCCACGCCGCAGATCGAGGTGAACCCCGAAACCTACGAGGTCCGCGCCAATGGCGAGCTGCTGACCTGCGAGCCCGCGACCACACTTCCCATGGCGCAACGCTATTTCCTGTACTGACCGCAGGATCGGGGCGCGGCCCCGCCCTTCATCTTGCCCGGTAAACTCCGGGGGCCCGAAGGGCGGGGGCAGGCCCTCTCGGCGCCATGAAGGCGCGTAAAATTTAGTTCAATATTAAACCATCAGCCATGCGCTGTGCGAAACCCGACTTTGCAGTTGCAGCATTTGTAAACTTGGGCAGCATCATTTACCTATTGAGCCAAGGGAGGGGACCTGATGACCAACTGAAAGGTTTCCCAATGGCATTTCTCACTGCGAGCCACGCACAACACACCGCACCGTTCCTGAGCCGCTTCTTTGCCGCGCTTGGCAACGCCATCGTCGCAATCGGCGAAGCAAACCCGCGCCTGCGCCGCGTCGAAGCGCTCCAGCGCCTGTCCGACGAGCAGCTTGCCGCCAAGGGCCTGCGCCGCGAAGACATCGTGCGCCACGTATTCCGCGACGTCTACTACCTGTGATCCCGGGCCTCGGCCCCGGTTCACCCTGGCGAGGTACCGCGCAAGCTCAAGGCATTCGGGGTCACGTGACCGGTAAACCCGGCGCGTGGCCTTGTCTTTTCGGGGCAACTGAAGTGATCTGGCGTTCGCATCACGAAAGAGTCCGCCATGCCGCTTCCCACCTCACATGACATTCTGCGCAAGGCCGAAGGCACCGCTGCCGACAGGGTTGTGCTCAGTTACGACGACCGTTTCTTGCGCCGCAAGGTGCTGACCACCGAGGGTGGCACCGGCTTTCTGGTCGATCTTGCCCATACCGAAAGCCTCGACGAAGGCGATGCCTTCTTGCTCACCGACGGGCGCTGCATCGCGGTGGTCGCGGCGGTTGAACCGCTGCTCGAAATCACCGGCGCGGCGCTGCACCGCATCGCCTGGCACATTGGCAACCGCCACACCCCGTGCCAGATCGATCCCGACCGCCTGCTGATCCAGCGCGATCACGTCATTGCTGACATGCTGTCCCGCATTGGCGCGACTGTCCGTGAAGTCGACGAACCCTTCACTCCAGAAGGCGGCGCCTACGGCCACGGGCGCACCCATGGTCACGACCATTCCCATCAGCACGGGCCTGAGACCCACAGTCACTCCCACACGCATGACCATGAGCACGGATGATCTGACGCTGCACCAGCTGTTCTCGCCCGCGTTTCCAACCGGCGCCTTTGCTTGGTCGCACGGGCTGGAAACCGCGATACAGGATCGCAGCGTGACAGATTCGGCGACGCTGCGCGCATGGCTGGAAACCGCGCTGCGCCATGGTTCCGGCTGGTCCGACGCGGTGCTGATGTCCTGCGCCGCGCGGGGCGAAGACCCCGTTTTCCTGACAGAGCTGGGCCTCGCTCTCAGCCCCTCGACCGAGCGCCGCGCCGAGACCGACCAGCAGGGCAGGGCCTTTTCCTCCACGGTCTGCGCGGTCTGGGGCGTTGCCATCCCGCCCGCGCCCTACCCGGTGGCGGCGGGGCTGGCGGTGCGCGCACTCGGCCTGCCGCTGGTCGAGGCGCTGCGCCTGTACCTACAGGCTTTCGCCGCCAACCTCACCAGCGCCGGGGTGCGGCTGATCCCGCTAGGCCAGACCGACGGCCAGCGCATCACCCTTGCGCTTGCGCCGCTCTGCGCCGAGCTTGCCGATAGGGCGCAAAGCGCGACGAGCGACGACATCGGCGGGTTTGCCCCGCTGATCGACATTGCCAGCCAGCGCCATGACATGCTTTATTCCCGGACCTTTCGATCATGAGGAACCTCTGATGAGCTCTCCCAACGGACCTTTGCGCGTCGGCCTTGGCGGGCCGGTCGGCGCCGGCAAGACCACGCTGACCGCCGCGCTGGCGCGTGCGCTGCGCGAGCGGCTGTCGATGGCCGTCATCACCAACGACATTTACACCCGCGAGGATGCCGAAGAGCTGATGCGCCAGCAGGTGCTGCCGCTGGATCGCATCAAGGGGGTCGAGACCGGCGGCTGCCCGCACACCGCGATTCGCGAGGATGCCTCGATCAACCTTGCCGCCATCGCCGAGCTGACGACAACGCACCCCGATCTGGATCTGGTGCTGATCGAAAGCGGCGGCGACAACCTGTCTGCGACCTTTTCACCAGAGCTGGCAGACGTGACGATCTATGTGATCGACGTCGCCGCGGGCGAGGAAATCCCCCGCAAGGGCGGCCCGGCGATCACCAAATCGGATATCCTCGTCATCAACAAGACCGATCTTGCGCCCCATGTGGGCGCCTCGCTCGAGGTGATGCAGCGCGACGCGGCGCGGATGCGCGCGGGCAAACCCTTTGTGTTTGCGCAGGTCAAGCATGGCAAGGGCGTGGACGAGATCGTCGAGCTTCTAACGCAGATCGGCGGCCTGGCGCTGGCCGAGGCCGCCGAGTAACCTGTCAGGCGCTGCCGTCGAGCAGCGCCTGAAATTCACGCCATTCGCCCTTGGACATGCCAGAGCTTTCCTGCGTGACGTCCTCACCCTTTAGCATGCGGCGGATGCAGTCCATGCCCTTGCCCGACACCTGCGCGCCGCCCATGCGGTAATCTTCGAACGCGCCAAAGGCGGCGGGCACCCAGTCGCGCACCACGTCGCAGATTGCGTCGGCATAGACGCGAATCTCGTATTGCGCATGGGAATCGGCGCGCAGCCGCAGGAAATGCAGCAGGTTGTGCAGATCGACCTTCCAGTACCATTGCGTATAGATGTTCGCCGGCAGGTTCATCCGGGCCAGTTCGCGCGCGAGGCCCTGCTGGCCCTCGGTCGAGATCATCTCGGCGTAATGATCGAAAGCGCGCGAAGCATCGTCGCGCAGATAGCGCAGCACGCGGTCGGCTTCCTCGCCCGACAGCGCCTCGCCCCGGCCCTGATTGTTGACCACCGATTGCGCCGCCAGATGTTCCGGCGCCGGGACATAGAATTCCCGATCGAGGATCGAGTAGCGCGCCGAATACTCGTTCACATTGGCGGTCCGGTGGCGGATCCACTGGCGCGCCACGAAGATCGGCAATTTGACGTGCAGCTTGATCTCGCACATTTCGAAGGGGGTCGAATGCCAATGCCGCATCAGATAGCGGATCAGCCCTTCGTCATTGCTCACCGACTTGGTGCCGCGCCCATAGCTGACTCGCGCCGCCTGACAGATCGCGGCATCGTCGCCCATGTAATCCACCACCCGGACAAAGCCGTGATCCAGCACCGGGTAGGCGGTGTAGAGATGCTTTTCCATCCCCGGTGCCGTGGCGCGCAGCGTGCCTTGCGGGGCGGCGCGCAGCGTGTCGATTTCTGACTGCTGATCGGGGCTGAGCGGCATTGGGGGTCCTCATAAAGCTGTGTGTTGCGGGCGGGTGTACACAGATTTGCAGCTGCGTTGAAGGTTATTGAGGCCTTTTGAGCGGGCAAACTGCACGTGGCCGCCGCCAGCATTGGGGGCAATGTGGGCTGGCCACGGCGACGAGGCGTTCGAACCTGACCGCCACAAGGCGGGCGTGGCGGCGAATCACGACCGCTCCGGCGGTGCCACGCCTGGCTTGTGGTGGGGCAGAATGCGGCTTTGCAGCACGGCAGGCTCGACTTATGCGTCCTGCTCTCTACTGTTTTCCTCAGCACGAATGGAAAGGAGTGCCCCCAATGGGCATCAAGTATCTGCACACCATGGTCCGCGTTGCGGATCTGGAAAAATCTGTTGAATTTTACAAACTGCTGGGCCTGAAGGAACGCCGCCGCAGCGAAAACGAAAAGGGCCGGTTCACGCTGGTGTTCCTGTGCCCGCCCGATCAGGATGACGGCACTGCCGATGTCGAGCTGACCTATAACTGGGATGGCGACGACGGGCTGCCGTCGGATTCGCGGCATTTTGGCCATCTCGCCTATACCGTGCCCGACATCTACGCGATGTGCGCCGCACTGCAGGCCGCCGGGGTCACCATCAACCGCCCGCCGCGCGACGGGCACATGGCCTTTGTCCGCTCGCCCGACAATATCTCGATCGAACTGCTTCAGCAGGGCGATGCGCTGCCGCCGCAAGAGCCATGGGCCAGCATGGAGAATGTCGGCCATTGGTAAGGCTGGCGCTCTGGTCGGTGTTTTTTGCGCTCGGGCTTGCGGGTGCTCCCGCGGCGCGGGCCGAAGGGTGCCGACTGGCGTTGTTGCTTGCGCTTGACGTGTCATCTTCGGTCGATGCCGAGGAATATAGCCTACAGAAACAAGGCATTGCCGCCGCGTTGTCGGATCCCGACGTGCGCGGCGCGCTGCTGGATGGCGATCAACGGGTTGCGCTGTCGATCTATGAATGGAGCGGTCGGCGGCAATCGACCGTGGTGCTGCCTTGGGTGACGCTCGACAGCGCGGCGACGCTGCAGGGCGCGGTGACGAGGTTGCTTGCCGCGCCGCGCAGTTTTGACCGGTTTCCCACCGCGATGGGCTTTGCGCTGGGGTTCGGATCCGAGCTGCTCCGCGAGGCGCCGCCCTGCACGCGGCAGGTGATCGACATATCGGGCGACGGCATCACCAACGATGGCTTCCGCCCGCAGCAGGCCTATCAGCATTTTCCCTTTGCCGGGGTCACGGTGAACGGGCTGGCGGTGATGGGATCGGATCCGCGCGTGGTCGAGTATTTCCGCGGCGAGGTGGCGCATGGCCCCGGCGCCTTTGTCGAGATCGCCGAAGGATATCAGGACTTTCGCCGCGCCATGACGCTCAAGCTGTTTCGCGAGCTGAACGACATGATCGTCGGCTCGCTCGAGCCTTGAGGCGCAGGAGCGTCAGCACTGCTGTCGTAAGGTAACAGAAAAATGACCATCTCTCGAAATGCGGCATTGTGACGCGGCAATTCCGTGTTAGCCTTCTCGGCGAGGAGGAACCTGAATGACACCATACCTGATTGGCCTTTGCATCGGCCTGTTGATCATGGCCCCTGTGATCGGGCTTGCGCTTTATGCCGGATTGATTGCCCGCAAAGAGGGTGGAATGCAGCGCGATTTCGCGGGCGGCTTCCAGCCAGCGTTGCGCGTCGTCGGGGGCAGCGCCGCCCGTTGATCAGCCCGGCGCGCGGTGCGGCCCGAGGAGGGGTAGGCACTGCGTTCGGGGTCTTGTGGGCGAGCCTGTTGTTGGTCTGACGCCACGCGAAACACGTCTCTGAACGGTCGTTCCTTCGGGAGCGGCCGTTCGTGTTTTCAGCCTCATCTGCGGTGATTGCGAATCTTGGGGGTATCGTCATGCCGCGCGCGACGCGGGGGCAGTCGCACCATCAGGGCAATGCGGCGGGCGTTGTGGCGAAAGGCCGAGCGGATCGCGTGCAAATGGCGCTGCCGGTGAGGGGCGCCGCCAAGGCGCTGAGAGACAACGCCACAGGTGTCGTCAATGCAGGCGCGCGCTGCGGGGCCCCGGGGGGCCCCCCCCCCCCCGGCCCCCCGGGCGGTGATTTTGGGGGGGGGGGTTTTTAACAAAACCCCCCCCCCCCCCCCCCCCCCCCCCGGGCGTTTCGCCGTTGGGCGGGGGGGCGCCCCATAATTAACCTTTTTCGGGGGTGAAAACCCCCCGGGGGGGGGGGGGGGGGGGCCCCCCCCCGGGCCGTACGTATATACTGGAAAGATGAAAGGG
>NZ_JAUOQN010000110.1:0-6117 GCF_030547555.1 Salipiger sp. 1_MG-2023
GCCCCCCCCCCCCCCCCCACCCCCCCCCCCCCCCCCCCCCCCCCCCCCCCCCCCCCCCCCCCCCCCCCCCCGCTCGGGCCGCCCCTCCCGGGGGGGGGGGGGGGGGCCCCCCCCCCCACTGCGAGCGTGCAATGCAGCACCGCGCCGCCCCCATCACGCCCCCTGCACACTTGCCGCGCGGCCCCTTCCGCCCTATGACCCGCACAATTCCAGTGCAATCCCGAGGACCGCCGATGATCCCCCGCTATTCCCGCCCTGAAATGGTCGCCATCTGGGACCCCGCCACCAAATTCCGCATCTGGTACGAGATCGAAGCCCATGCCTGCGATGCCATGGCCGCACTCGGGGTGATCCCGAAAGAAAACGCCGAGGCGGTCTGGAAAGCCAAGGATGTCGAATTCGACGTCGCCCGCATCGACGAGATCGAGGCTGTCACCAAACATGACGTCATCGCCTTCCTGACCCATCTTGCCGAACATGTCGGCAGCGACGAGGCCCGCTTCGTGCATCAGGGCATGACCAGCTCGGATGTGCTCGACACCTGCCTCAACGTGCAGCTCGTGCGCGCCGCCGACATCCTGCTCGACGGCGTCGACAAGGTGCTCGCCGCGCTGAAGAAGCGCGCCTTCGAACACAAGGACACCGTGCGCGTCGGGCGCAGCCACGGCATCCACGCCGAGCCGACCACCATGGGCCTGACCTTCGCGCGTTTTTACGCCGAGATGGACCGCAACAAGGACCGGCTTGAAAAGGCCAAGTGGGAAATCGCCACGGGCGCGATTTCGGGCGCGGTCGGCACTTTTGCCAATATCGACCCGGCGGTCGAGGATCACGTCTGCGAACAGCTCGGCCTGCGCCCCGAACCGATCAGCACCCAAGTCATCCCGCGCGACCGTCACGCGATGTTCTTTGCCACGCTGGGCGTGATCGCCTCGAGCATCGAGAACATCGCCATCGAGATCCGCCACATGCAGCGCACCGAAGTGCTCGAAGGGGCGGAATTCTTCTCGATGGGTCAGAAGGGCTCGTCGGCGATGCCGCACAAGAAGAACCCGGTGCTGACCGAAAACCTCACCGGGCTGGCCCGGCTGGTGCGCATGACGGTGATCCCGGCGATGGAGAACGTGGCGCTCTGGCACGAGCGTGACATCTCGCACAGCTCGGTCGAGCGCGGCATCGGCCCGGATGCGACCATCACGCTGGATTTCGCGCTGAATCGGCTTGCTGGCGTTGTCGACAAGATGATCATCTATCCGCAGAACATGCTCGACAACATGAACAAGTTCCCCGGGCTGGTGATGTCTCAGCGGGTGCTTCTGGCGCTCACGCAAGCCGGCGTGTCGCGCGAGGACGCCTATTCCATGGTGCAGCGCAATGCGCTGAAGGTCTGGGAGGAACGGCTCGATTTCCGCGAGTTGCTGCTGGCGGACGACGCCGTGGTGACGGCGCTTGGCGTCGATGGCATCAACGAGAAATTCGACATGGGCTATCACACCAAGCATGTCGACACCATTTTTCGGCGGGTGTTCGGCGAAAGCTGAGACTGCAAGCGGGGGCCAGCCCCCGCACCCCCGGAGTTTAAGGGCAAGATGAAGGGGCGGGCCGCGCTTGGAGCCGAACGGCTTTTCTGCACGGATCGGTAGAATCATGATAGTCTGCGTTCAGTCTGACAGGAGGACGCACCATGACGATCAAGGCAATACTGACCGCCATCGCCCTCGTTTGGGCGCCCGCGTTTGCGTGGGCCTGCGCTGCGCATGAAGACGCCAGAATGACCTGCGCCGAGGGTGCGGTTTACGATTCAGCGACCCATAGCTGCAAGGTCGTTTCGGGCTGATCATCCGGACCAATTGGTAGCAAGGGGCGGCGCTTTGCAGTGCCGCCCTTTTTTGTTGGTGCGCCTGCGGAAATCCGCGGCTGAGGTGAGGCTTCATTAACCTCGTCAGGGTAACCCTTGGACGGAAGAAATGGAGCGGTTTAAAATGAACAGCCTTTCCCCCCTCGCGGCCCTGCCCGGGCCTACTTTCAATCGCCCGCCGCTGACCCGGCGCGCAAAGGCCGCCATCGTCGTTCAGTTCTTGCTGAACGAGGGCGCCGACGTGCCGTTGTCCTCGCTGCCCGACGATCTGCAAGGCGAACTGACCCAGCAATTGGGCAGAATGCGCTACGTCGATCGCGAGACCCTGAATACGGTCATCCAGGAATTTTCCGATGAACTGGATTCCGTCGGCATGTCTTTTCCGGGGGACATGGCCGGCGCGCTGTCGGCCCTTGACGGCAAGATCAGCCCCCGTACCGCCGCCCGTCTGCGCAAGGAAGCGGGGGTACGCCAGACCGGAGATCCGTGGGAGCGCATCAACAAGCTGGAAGAAGATCGTCTGGCCGAGCTGGTCGGCGGCGAATCGACGGAGATCGCTGCGGTGATGATGTCGATGATCGAAACCTCCAAAGCCGCCAAGGTGCTGGCCCGCCTGCCCGGCGATCGTGCACGCCGTATCAGCTATGCGATCTCGATGACCGGCGGCGTAAGCCCGGAGGCTGTGGATCGCATCGGGTTGAGCCTTGCCGCCCAGCTTGACGCAGAGCCTGCGAAAGCCTTTGAAAAGAAACCGGATCAGCGGGTCGGGGCGATTCTGAATTACGCCAACAGTGCCAAGCGCGACGAACTTCTCGAAGGGCTCGACGCCACCGACAAGGATTTCGCCGAGGCTGTACGCAAAGCGATCTTCACCTTTGCCAACATCGCTGAGCGGCTCAAGAAGATCGACGTTCCGAAGATCGCCCGCGACGTTCCTGCAGAAACACTGACCATGGCGATCGCCGCCGCCAAGTCTGACGCCGACATGAAATCTGTCGAATTCCTGCTTGAAAATATGTCAAAGCGCATGGCCGGAAGCCTGCGGGAGGATGCAGCAGGCCTGTCGGTCAATGCCAAGAAAGGCGAGTTGGCCATGAACCAGGTCGTTTCGGCGATCCGGGATCTCGTTGCAACTGGCGAGGTTGAATTGCGAGACGGTGACGACGCCGACGAGTGACCGAAGCGATACAGCGCCGACCGCGCCTTGGCGCGGCATGAAATCGCCGGTTGCACCTCGGGGGTCTCCATGGTTCCTGCAAGACGAACTTTGTGGAGACCTCCGTATGCTGCGCCGCCTATACGATTGGACGATGTCGCTTGCCGATCACCCGCGGGCGCTGTGGGCGCTTGCCGCCGTCGCCTTCATCGAAGCGTCGGTGTTTCCGATCCCACCCGATGTGCTGATGATCCCGATGGTGCTCGCGGCGCCGCGTCGGGCTTGGCTGATCGCGCTGGTTGCGACCGCAGCATCGGTGTTGGGCGGGCTTGCCGGATATGGCATCGGGCATTTCTTCTTTGAAGGCATTGGTCGCCCGATCCTTGAATCGCTCGGCAAGAGCGACAGCATCGAAGAATTCAACACGCGGTTCAACGATGTCGGGTTCTGGGCCGTGCTGATCGCCGGGGTTACCCCGTTTCCTTTCAAAGTCATCACCATCATGTCGGGCTGGACGGCGATGCCGCTGGGGACGTTCGTCGTCACCGCGATCATCGCCCGTGCGCTGCGGTTCTTTGTGGTGGCCGGGCTGCTTTACGCCTGCGGTGCGCCGATCCGCGATTTCATCGAACGCCGACTCGGGCTTGTCTTCACCCTTTTCATGCTGCTTCTCGTGGGTGGCTTTTACGTCGCGAGATATCTGTGATGCTCAATCGCAAGGTCCTTGTTCTTCTGGCAGCCGGTGGCTCTGCCGCCGTGCTGCTTGGCGCGCTGTATTTCCAGTTTTTCGAAGATCTGCCGCCATGCAAGCTGTGCATCTGGCAGCGTTGGCCGCATGTTGCCGCCGTGGGTATCGGCCTTGCCGCGCTTGCCGTCGGTGGCCGACTTCTGCCGCTCGCCGGGGCGCTGGCTGCGCTGTGCACAGGGGCGGTCGGGCTGTATCACACCGGGGTCGAACGTAGCTGGTGGCAAGGGCCCACCTCCTGCACCGGCTCGCAGTCGATCACCGAAATGTCCCCGGCGCAGGCCGCTGAGCTGATCATGAACATGGCGATCCAGCGCTGCGACGACGTGCTCTGGAGCTTTCTCGGTCTGTCGATGGCAAGCTGGAACGCTCTCTCCAGCCTCGCCTTCGCTCTGATCTGGATCGCTGCCGCACGGCGGTCACGCTAAGCCATAACATTCTGTATATTCAACATACTAGCCAATGATGCTCATCCTTTCATCTTCGGCCCCATGACGCGGGCGCCGCGCCTCTCGCAGATTGGATGACACGTGACGGGGCAATCCTCTGGCCACCCGGAGCCAGCGGCAATGACACCTCTTCCCACCATCACGCCCGCATGGTCTCGCCAGACGATGAAGAGGCCAGATTGTTTGCTGTCGCTGCTCCGCGATCCCGGAAGCGATGCTTTCAAACGAGGCAGATCTTATGTCTCCCGCGATCGTTGCAGGAACAGGGTTCGCCCGAGGGCGCCACGTCTGCCGCTATGTGAAGGACCTGAAATAATCCGGGGTCGGCTGGCCACACATCGGACATGTCCGGGGTCAGCTTAACACTGCCTCGCTGATGGGGCTGGTGGCTGGATTGGATTGGAAATGTCTGTGGCCCGAAACTGTCGGCTGAACGATCCTGCGGCAGAAAGTAATCTGCGGCGATCCATTTCGAACTGCCAGAAAGACATGCATTGATCGAAGGGCAGGAACGCAGATGTGCTATAGAGTGGCGTAGCACCCGGCTTGCCTTGCACTGACAGGCGGGCCGAGCTGATCGGGCGGTTCCGTGAGACGATGAGATCATCGCAAACTGGCACAGGCGTTTCGAACGTCATGTAGCGAGTGAGCTAACAAGCCTTCGCTCGGTCTGTTTCGTTAGAATGCCGCCGACCAGCCTGCGGATCAAAGCGGACGGATGGCGGCATCGTGCGGTTCAAGTCGCCCTACAAACGGATAAGCTGTTTTGGGCTGAATCCGCGTCTGCGCCTATGGGCTTGGGGCCCGCCTACGGTGACCGGATCGGCATGGCCGCGGCAAGGGCCTCGGGTCCGTCGCGCGCCGTCTTCATCTGTATTCGCGTGACGTGTCCATCAGATCGCCTCCGGTGGGTTTACCGGGCAACCCATTGCCCAGATTGTCTTGCGATCCGGCGCTCCTGAACGCTAGCCACCCTTCGGTGGCAAATATTGACGGAGGGACAGGGCTATCGCCGGGCCCGGCTTGCGCGCCAACAAGCTCCGGGCAATGAAACTGGCCGCCGAGAAGTTGCGGAAAATGGGTAAAAGGC
This sequence comes from Salipiger sp. 1_MG-2023, assembly GCF_030547555.1. Taxonomy (NCBI): domain Bacteria; kingdom Pseudomonadati; phylum Pseudomonadota; class Alphaproteobacteria; order Rhodobacterales; family Roseobacteraceae; genus Salipiger; species Salipiger sp. 1_MG-2023. The sequence goes on from NZ_JAUOQN010000110.1 coordinate 5,299, forward strand.
AGGGCGCGTGCTACGTCTGCAACGTAATGAAACCTCGCCACCACGAATCCCAGATTGAAGAGAGTGCCGGAAAAAGCCCTAAGCCCTTCGCGGCGGCCTAGAGGCGGCCCCCTTCAAGAACAGCCGCCTCAAACCGGGCGGGACTGAACAGGCGGCCCGGTGCAGCTGCCAGCCGAGAGACCACGCTTCGCCCCGAGGTCAGCCGCACAGGGGCTTTGTCGCACCGTGTGAAGGGCGAACTAGCCCTTTCCCCAGACGGATTTGGCCTACGGGCATGGTGACAGCTATGCCAAGCGCAGAATAGCGATTGAGCGCAGCGACACGGATTTGGGTTTCTGCGACTTGGCGGACGGAGTCCCGTGCCCTGAGGCGCTGCCTCAGCAGCTTTACACGGTGCCTCCACTGACCGAGCAGGACGAAGGACGCAATGTCTCGACAGGTCTGGTCTCGACGCGGCGTCTTCGGGGGTATCAGCTCCAGCTTCGCCAGAGTGCGCGCTGCAGGTATCGTGAGGCAGTAACGGTATCCTTTCGGGCGCTCGTGGGCTTCCACGGCTCGGCAGCCTTGCGCGGCGGAATGGCAATATGAGCGCCGCGTGCCGCGATTTCATCATGGCATTTGCGGGTGTCGTAGGCCGGTCTGCTGTCACTGATGGGATGAATTTTAGGCCAATAACTCGGGTAACATCGGGGCGTCACCACCGTTACCCATCGTGATCTCTCCTTTCGGCAGATTTGCCATGCGGTAGTGCCCCGAGAGGTGGTGTAAGAGCGCCGACCTTCGGAGAGGTCCAAGGCTGATCAGGTCGCCACGGCGGAC
>NZ_JAUOQN010000111.1:0-5845 GCF_030547555.1 Salipiger sp. 1_MG-2023
GGTCTGCTCATCCCCTCCAGTTATCGCACTGGATTCGCAAGGTGAATCCCTCACAGGCTTTGTGCAACAGAGCCGGTGCAGGGCCAATTCTGCAACGGGTGATCAGGTGGCGGCAGCGGCCTTTCGGGCGCGGCTTTGGCCAAGCCGATAGCTGTTGCCGTTCATCTCGAGGATGTCCAGCGGATTGGCCCTCAGCGAGTTTTCCATGCCGCGTTTGGCGTCCTCGACCCAGCCTTCGATCTCGGAGGGCGTCAGGTCGAACGACCGGCTCGCCTCCGACACGGTCGTCTTGCTCTGGATGATCTCGATGACCAGCGCTGTCTTCCACTTCGCCGTCCACCTTTTGATGCTGTCGTCCATCGTCATACTCATTGCTACGTTCTCCCTTGTAGCATGAGCAGGTTTTCACTGGGTCGATATACGGGTGTCATAGGCGCCGTCGGCTGTTACGGTGTCGATTTACACCTCCGCCGGAATCTGGGCGAGCAGGTCCGGCAGCATCGGGGCGTCGCCGACATTGCTTGAGGTGACCTCGATCGCCCGGATCTCCAATGTTTGCTCGTCGATGCCGAGGTGGATCTTCCGCCAGACGCGCCGTTTCGAACCACCCATTGCCCGCCAGCACATGCTTGCATGTGTGAGAGGGATGCTTGCGCGTGTGCCATTCGCCTTCGCCCTAGACCTTGATCCCGGTGCTGTCCACGAGCAGGTGCAGCGCCCCCTTGGAGCCGCGATACGGGATGGTGACGTCCAGGGTCCTCTGGCGGCGCGACAGGGGATTGAAGTCAGGCACGGACCACCCCAGCCCGGAAAGGTCCAAAAGGCTTGCCACGAACCCTGTCGTCTGGCGGAGCGGCAGTCCGAGGAGGACCTTGAGGATGAGGCAGGCCTGGATCGCCGCGTCGCTATAGGTTTGCTGGCGGCCGCGCTCCCCCATCGCAACCGCGACTGAAATCGACGCCTTATGGACATCCAATCCGATGAACCTGCTACCCTGCATGTGGTCTCTCCCCCATTCTTGAGGCCCGGCGCCCGCCAACCGGACGCAACCCTCGAAAGGAGAATGCCGCGCGAGAGGCCGCCAGCCCAGTCAGGCTCACTCCGCGATCATGGGGTCTAATCGAGCGTGGAGGAAAATTCCCGTGGCAGGTCAATCACGCAACGCCCCTGCCCTGCCGAAACAAGATCAAACGTGACCCGGCCTCTATTGTAAGGGTAGATTCGCTTGGCCGCCCCAGGTTCATGCACAGCGTTTGCGGGCAATTCCGCGTCACACCCGACTCCAAATCTCGTTCAAAATTATATTAATCATTTGATTTTTATCGAATAAATTACATTTATGGTGACATCAGACACTCTCACCTTCACGCGCCCTGCTGCACCTCATCAGCTTTTTCTAGACTTTCACGTGTTTCCTGATGTAAGCAACTAGAAACAAACGAGCGGATTGAGCAGATGAGAGACCTTCTGGGCTCCGGGACCCTTGGCGGCTTCAGCGACGCTTTGGATGAGGCCCTGCGCCTTCAGGCAAGCAAACTTCATGCGCCGGATTCGCGCAAGTCCGACAAGGGCCTACGCCGATTCACCATCCGCGAGATGGCGGACATTGCCTTCCGAATGAATTATAACACCTTGCGCCATCACCTGAAGTCAATCGAGGGCCTTCCCGAGGGCATCATGGAGCCAGGAAACCGACGCACCTTCTCGCTTGAGGAAATTCACGAGATTCAAACGGTGCTACACGCGGCCGGCAAGATTCCGGAAGAGCTCTTCCCCAGTAAATTGGCGGACGAGAGCACCACCAAGCTGCTGGTTTACAACCTCAAGGGCGGAGTGTCGAAGACTTCGACCGCGGCGAACCTGTCGCAATTCCTTGCCCTTCGCGGCTTCAAGGTGCTGCTGGTGGACCTCGACCCGCAGGCCAGTCTGTCAGACCTCTTCGACATCCAGGCGGACCTCGACGACATCCCTTCGATCTATGACGTTCTGCGCTATGAAGAACAGTCTGAGGGTGAAGCTAGAGTGCCCATCTCCGAGGCGATCCAAGCCACCTATTTCCCCAACATCGACATCATTCCCGGGTCGATCTCGCTGACCGAATTTGAATATGAAACGGCAAGCGCCGCGGCCAAGGGCATCCCCTTCTACTCGCGCATCTCGGACGCGCTCAGCCTTGTGGAAGACGCCTATGACGTGGTGCTGTTCGACACCCCACCGCACATGTCCTTCTGCGTGATCGCGGCACTTTACGCTTCGAACTCAATGCTGATTCCGCTGTCGGCAGGGATGCTCGACGTGGTGAGTCTCGTGAAGTTCCTCGATCTCGCATCAAGCACATTGGAAAGCATAGAAGAAGTCGATCCCGGCAAACGCTTCGATTTCGTGCGCATCCTGCTGACCCGGTATTCGCCCAATGATCCGGCGCAACTTCAACTCAGCTCCTTTCTGCGCAACACACTCGGCCCGGCAATGCTCAACACCGATTTCCTTGCCTCCACGGCCATCGCGGATGCCGGCAACACCATGAACCCGCTGCTTGAGGTGGACCCGTCCAGTTTCACCCGCAAGACTTACGACCGCATCCTTGAGAGCCTGCATGGCATCGCACTCGAGGTCGAACGCGAAATCATGGTCGGGCGCGGGCGCATCGGCAACAGTGAGGAGACCTCCTGATGGCACGTTCCGTCTTTGGCACGGGGTCCGACAAGCCCGAGACCGGTGAAACCCCGAACCGCAAGCCCGCGGTTCGGCGCAAGCCAATTATCAAGGGCGGCGCCGCCAGCGACAAGTACATCCGCGCCGCGACCCAAGGCGGGGCCGACCGCACCTACCAAGAGATCCCCGTCGACCAAGTGCGCGACAGCCGCATTCGCGACCGGATCGACCTGACGGAGGATCTCGACAGCCTCGCCGCCAGCATCCGCGAGAACGGGCAACAGATCCCCATCCTCGTGCGCATCGTGCCGGAAGGCGAAGGCACCTACGAGATCGTCGTGGGCCGCCGCCGCCTTGCCGCCCTGCGCAGCCTCGGTGAGCCGCGCATCAAGGCCTTCGTCGCCCGCATGGACGACCGCGAAGCCTTCATCGCGCAAGGGATCGAAAACTCGGCCCGGCTCGAGACCAGCTACATTGAACGGGCCCGCGCCGCGGCGCAGGGTCTTGATGCCGGGCACGAGCAGAAGGACATCGCTGGCTTCCTGAACGTGTCGCGCACCCTCATCAGCTTCATGGTCAAGACTTACCAGGCCCTTGGCGAGGATCTGGTAATGGCCATTGGCCCCGCCCGCGGTGTCGGGCGACGCAACTGGGAGCGGCTGATCGCTGTCATGGGGCAGCATGGGGTGTCGCCTTCGGACGCACTGGAGCTGGTCGACAGAACAATTGACGACAGCGTAGAGCGCTTTCAGGCATTGCTGAAGACTGTGGAGAGCGCGCGGGCGAAGCGACCTCACCCTGCCCCGCAGGCCGTCCGGCGCGAGCATCTTTCTGGCAGCGTGACAACCCTGCGCAAGCCAAAGCAGATCACCGTTCGTCTGGGCAAATCGGCCCCGCCGGACCTGCTCGATCGCATCGACGACGCGGTCACTAGGCTCATTTCTGAATACGACACCGAAAAGGAGTAGCTCACGTCCGATCTTAAGCGCTGTTTACCCCGGTAAACCGGGGAGGCAGATCCATCACCGAGGCAATCATCAACAAGGAGCACGAACGGCCGAGGGACGCTGGGGCACAAAAGAAAAAGCCCCCGCCGAAAACAGATGTTCCGGAGAGGGCTCGAAGGTTCTTGTAGCAAAGTCTTTCTAGCCTGACAGCGACGCTTTTTCAACACCGGTTTTCTGGTGAACAATCTCTTTTGCCGTGTGAAATCGTCATGAAACACGCAATGTCCGCGGCGAAGCCGCGTCGGCAACGGGATGAGGCTTGCTCGAGGGGCGGTGCCATCGACCGCTGGGAGCTGCTTTCACTTGTCGTTTCCCTGCGCAAGGAATTGGGCCTTACCGACCGGGACGTGATGGTGCTCCGCGCACATCTCTCCGTCTTGCCCCAGGGCCCGCTGTCCCCTGGTGCGCTCAACATGTCCTTCATGCAGCTGTCCGAGCTTCAGAACCGCGCTTGCGGCATGGATGAACGGCGCTTCCGCCGCGGCGAGGCCCAACTCGCAGCGCGCGGATTGATCGTCCGCTGCCTTAGTGCCAATGGGCGGCGCTTCCCGGAACGCACCGCTGACGGTCGGATCATCGCTGCCTATGGCATTGACCTGTCCCCGGTTATCGCGCGCTACCAAGAGCTAAGCACATTGCAGACCCGGCTAGAAGATGAGGCACGCGCGCTCAAACAGCGCAAGAACGGTCTTAGCGCCCGACTGGCAAGCCTGCAGCGCCAAATGGCGCCTTCAGACTCGCTTACCACGCTGATGGATAACACGCGCAACGCCTTCCGGCGCAAAACCACCACCATGAGCGACCTCGATGCCCTCGAGACGGAGATCGCAGCTCTGGAAAACACTCTCGAGCCCGTTTCCACTGCAAGATGCCCAGTGCCGGAAAATTCGTTGCAGCCGGACAGAACACCCGGCGATGCCGGTCAAACTGTCCGGCACATAGAGTCTGAACGAAAAGATATATATACCACCACCTTCAGATTGAACCCATCTCAGATTAGGAACGTCTGGCAGCAAAGCTCATCTTTGATCGAGTTCTACCCCGAAACCCCACCGACAGAGCATGAGGCGAAAGCACGCATCATTGAATTTGGATCTTTTATTGGACTGGGACGAGACTGCGTCGATGCCGCACTGTTGCTCGCCGGTCTGGAGAACACAATCAGGGTTGTCGATTATCTTTCCAAGAAGATCGACACGGTCTCAAAACCACGCGCCTATCTGAAATCGATACTTGCGAAACTGCTGCGCGGAGAAACTGTCGCAGCGGGCAGCGCCTATCTGCCATATCCGATCGGAGTTCAGAGGCTCCCAGCTTGATGAGGCTACACGCCTTTTACCGCGGTAAATCGACCTACAACCCAGACAATTTACCGCGGTAAATTGTGAAGAACTCGAGAGAAATAAGACCCTCATCAGGATTCGACACCAGCGATAAAGGGCAGGGTACCCGTATGTACAAATGCAGCAGAACACCTGTCATGTGATGCCCCTCCTCAGAATCAGAAGTGCTGCATGGGCTTGGGATGATCAGAACCTTGGGGCTTGTAGATCATCATGAAGTTGAGGTGCTTGGTCCCTGCCTGATTACTCCCGCAGTGCGGCACTGGGAAGGTCGCAAGATGCGCCGCGCAGGCCGGAGCAAGTCTTCCGTTCTTGTCCTAAAGGGTCTTGCAGGTCTCAAGGCGCTTTCGCCTCCCCCTTCCAATCGATGCCAAACTGCTTGAACCGCGCTGTGAGCGTTGTTCGGTTCTGTCGACAGAGTATGTGCTCGTGATAAACTTGCAGCCACTGTTTCCCGCCATTCGAACGGAAAGATAGCACCACAAACTACATGATCAAACGTCAAGAGTGTCAGAACCCTGAGAACACCATGTCGAGTGCGCGTCGGATCACGTAATCTTGGTTCGAGAGGTCTGCAATGGCGGGTTGCTTGAGAAGGCCGGACGGCACGGCTGCCATTTCGGCAGTATGAAGCACGTGCGCGATTCCGGCGACCTGTAGCAGCGGTTCCAGCCGGTCGAGCGCCATGGGGCCGTGATCGCGCGGGATCAGAGGGGCAACGACGCGGGTGCCCGTGTCGATCAGGTCCGTCTGCAGATCCAGCACCAGTCGGCCACCGGGCAGCCGGTGAACGTGGAACTGTGTCATTCGTCGACGCGGAGCACTTGCAGGTCGGCGAGG
>NZ_JAUOQN010000112.1:0-5466 GCF_030547555.1 Salipiger sp. 1_MG-2023
TCAACGGCATCAAGCCATCAACACAAGATCAGGCCGCCGCTTGATGACCGCCCAAACACCAGATTTGACAATAGCTCGTGCGTGCATCGCCAGCGTTTCGAAAGCATCCAGCACGCGATGCGCGTGATCGGTGACTGGATTGCCTTTCATAACAACTGCCGTCCTCATCAGGCCCTTTCAATGCGCATGTCTGCCGAGGCATTCAGATTAGCGGCCTAGCCTGAGCAGATTCCGCGAGGTCGATACACCGCCATGCTTGCAGGCATTCCACTCGCCTTCACCCTTGGATGTGATGCCTGTGCTGTCCAAAGCTCGAGAGGGCATGAGCACGTTCAGCGGCCCGCGTCCCCCGCGATAGGGTCGGTTCAGGTTCAGAGACGTCTCTCGCCGGCACAGCGGACTTAAATTGGGCACAGACCAATCAAGCCCGAGCATTTGCAACAGGCTTTGAACGAGGCCCGGTGTTTGCCTCAAGGGCATCCCGAAAGGAACGTTCATCCTATCTCGGGACATTGCTTTGGAACACCCTGCCGGGCAGTGGTCAGGCAGGTCAGGATCAAGCCAATCTCTCACACATGCAAGCATGTGTCGCCGGTCAAGGGATCTCCCGAGAACCACGCTGCCTCAGACTGTCATTGCAAGACGAGCCGTGCGCGGTCTTGCATGTCGTGGGAGACCAACTGTGCATGCCTTCCCGCTATCTTGCTGGAGTCACGCAGTGACTCCCTGACTGGGGTTGGGCGACAAAGCCTCTATAGATCTATCTCTTCCGCCTCTTAACGTTGCCCCCATGCTGCCCCGGCTTGCCCGCCGTCGATCTCCCCCGCGATTTCACCGCGTCTTCCGAGGCGCGCTCCACCGCCTGCTGCCGCGCCAGAGGGTCGTCCGATACCGCAAGGTTCACCGCCTCGAGCCGTTTCACCTCGTCGCGCAGGCGGGCGGCTTCCTCGAATTCGAGGTTCTCGGCGGCCTTGCGCATGTCGGTGCGCAGCCCGTCGAGCACTGCCTCGAGATTGGAGCCAGCGCGCGCGATGTCGACGTTGGCGGTCACCCGGTTCATGTCGACATCGCCCTGATAGAGCCCAGCCAGAATGTCATCGACGTTCTTCTTGACCGTGGACGGGGTGATGCCGTGTTCCTCGTTATAGGCGATCTGCTTGTCACGGCGACGATCGGTCTCGGCCAGCGCGCGTTCCATCGAGCCGGTGACGCGGTCGGCATACATGATGACCCGGCCTTCGGCGTTGCGCGCGGCGCGGCCGATGGTCTGGATCAGCGAGGTTTCGGACCGCAGAAAGCCTTCCTTGTCCGCATCCAGAATGGCGACCAGCCCGCATTCGGGAATATCCAGCCCCTCGCGCAGCAGGTTGATGCCGATCAGAACGTCGAACGCCCCAAGCCGCAGATCGCGCAGGATCTCGATGCGCTCGATGGTGTCGATGTCGCTGTGCATGTAGCGCACCTTGATGCCCTGCTCGTGCAGATATTCGGTCAGATCCTCGGCCATGCGCTTGGTCAGCGTGGTGCACAGCGTGCGATAGCCCTGCGCGGTGACCTTGCGGATTTCATCCAGCAGATCGTCGACCTGCGTGGTGACGGGGCGGATTTCGATCATCGGGTCAAGCAGGCCGGTGGGGCGGATGACCTGTTCGGTGAAGACACCGCCAGCCTGTTCCATTTCCCAGTTTGCCGGGGTCGCCGAAACGAACACCGATTGCGGGCGCATGGCGTCCCATTCCTCGAACTTGAGCGGGCGGTTGTCCATGCAGGACGGCAGGCGAAACCCGTGTTCCGCCAGTGTGAACTTGCGCCGGTAGTCGCCCTTGTACATCGCGCCGATCTGCGGCACCGAGACATGGGATTCATCGGCAAAGACAATCGCGTTGTCGGGGATGAATTCGAACAGCGTGGGCGGCGGCTCGCCGGGGGCGCGCCCCGTCAGATAGCGCGAATAATTCTCGATGCCGTTGCACACGCCGGTGGCCTCCAGCATCTCGATATCGAAATTGGTGCGCTGCTCCAGTCGCTGGGCCTCCAGCAGCTTGCCCTCGTTGACCAGCTGATCGAGCCGCTGGCGCAGCTCTTGCTTGATGCTGACCACGGCCTGATTCATCGTCGGCTTGGGCGTGACGTAGTGCGAGTTCGCATAGATGCGGACGCGCTCGAAGCTGGCGGCCTTCTGCCCGGTCAGGGGATCGAACTCGTCGATGCTTTCCAGCTCTTCGCCAAAGAACGACAGGCGCCATGCCCGGTCTTCAAGGTGGGCGGGCCAGATTTCCAGCGAATCTCCGCGCACCCGGAAGCTGCCGCGCTGAAAGGCCTGATCGTTGCGCTTGTATTGCTGTGCCACAAGGTCGGCCATGACCTTGCGCATCTCGTATTCCTTGCCAGCGTGCAGATCCTGCGTCATCGCGCCATAGGTCTCGACCGAGCCGATGCCATAGATGCACGACACCGAGGCGACGATGATCACGTCGTCGCGTTCCAGCAGCGCGCGGGTGGCCGAATGGCGCATCCGGTCGATCTGTTCGTTGATCTGCGATTCTTTCTCGATATAGGTGTCGGACCGCGCGACATAGGCTTCGGGCTGATAGTAATCGTAGAAGCTGACGAAATACTCGACCGAATTGTCGGGGAAAAAGCTTTTGAATTCGCCGTACAGCTGCGCCGCCAGTGTCTTGTTGGGCGCAAGGATGACCGCCGGGCGCTGGGTTTCCTCGATGATCTTGGCCATGGTAAAGGTCTTGCCGGTGCCCGTTGCGCCCAGCAGCACCTGATTGCGCTCGCCGTCGAGCACACCTTGCGACAGCTCTTGGATGGCGGTTGGCTGATCGCCCGCCGCGTTGAAGGTGGTGTGCATCACAAAGCGCTTGCCGCCTTCAAGCTTTTCGCGAGCCTTCACGTCCGGGGCTGGGGCGTGCAGCATCGGGGCGGACTTGTCAGAATGGGCGTAGGGCATGGCGGGATCCTTGGCTGCAAGGCGATGATGTGCCCTTGCGGGTGGCAGATTCAAGAGCCCGTCATCCGCCAAAATTTCAGGCGCGTTGCCCGGTCGCCCCGAGCCATCAGCTGTAATCTAGTGATCTTTTGCGAAAGGCCAAGAGCGGGTTGGTCACCCCGCGAATTTCCGGCCGATCGACGCCTTGGTGCGGCGGATTTTGCGTTGCCAGAAGCAGCGGGCGGGACGTAGCTTTTGTCAGCAAACAGCCGGCCCAGTCCGACGACGGACGCAACTGCCCCCTCGCTCCCCGGTGTCCGATTTGGTCCGGCGCTGTTTGCCGCGATCTGCGGCGCGGCAAAATCGTTTGGAAACCGCGTGATCTCTTGCCCCGAGACATCGGATCGCCGATAAAGGCCACATGTTTTCGGAGGGATTCCATGCGCGCTCGGATCTATCAGCCAGCCAGAACCGCGATGTCGTCGGGACAGGCAAAGACCAAACACTGGTTGCTTGAATTTTCGCAAAGCTCTGCGCGCGAGGTTGATCCGCTGATGGGCTGGACGTCGTCGGACGACACGCAAAGCCAGGTGCGGCTGAAGTTTGACAGCAAGGAAGCGGCGCTGGAATACGCCAAGGAGCACGGCATCGACGCCGCCGTCGCCGCGCCGCACAAACGCAAGCCGAACGTCCGCGCGCGTGGCTATGCCGAGAACTTTGCCGTTGATCGTAAGGGCGCGTGGACGCACTGAGCGTTGTAAGAGACACCTGAGTTTTTCCCAAGGAAGGCTAAGTATTCCCGGGATCTACATGTAGGGCGCCCATTGGGCGCTCTTTCCATATCTAGCACATGCTTGCAAAGCGCGCGGCTTGCGCATGATCCCGCGCAAGGATGCTTCATCCAAGGAGGGCCCCTATGGCAGGCAAGGTTCTAAACAAGAAGAACCTCCTTGAGCTGGGTGCGGACACGCTGGCCGACCTGCTGCTCGAGGCGGTGAAGGGCGACGCTGCGCACCAGCGGCGGGTGCGCATGGCGCTTTGCGCCGATCTGAGCCCCGAGGCGATCACCGCCGACATGCGCAAGCGCTTCGCCTCCATTCGCCGCGGTCGCAGCTTCATCTCCCGCAAGGCGCAGTAGAAGCTGGCGCAGGAACTGGCGGAGATGACGACGCTCATCGAGACCAGCATCGCGCCCGATGCACCGGACGCGGCTTTCGATCTGCTCTCGGCGCAGCTTCAACGCGCCGCCGGGATCCATGAGCGCACCGACGGCGGCTCGGCACCATCGGCGATCAGTGAAGATGCTCCCAAACTCAGCAAAGACCCCGAAGCTTTGGCCGACAGCGTCTTTGAGGCGATCTCGGACGATGGCTACGGTGCCTTTGACCATGCCGTACCCGCGCTGGCGGAGACGCTCGGGGACGCGGGCCTGTCCCGCCTCAAGGCGCTGGCCGAAGCGGCCTGGAAGCGCCGCTGACCGATGCCGACCTCGCCCGCTACGATTTCATTTCCGACCGCGATACCCGTGCCGAGCGCGCCCTTGCCGGGCGCAACCGTACGGCGGAGATGATCCTGCAGGACGTGGCCGATGCCGAGGGCGACGTGGACAGCTGGCTCACGCAATACAGGCCCGAGCAGTTGACCTACTCCACCATCGCTCCCTCCGCCGCGACCCTGCTGCTGGCGGCGGGTCGCCCCGAGGGCGCGCTGCGGCTGATCGAGGCAGCCCTGCCCGGCGAAAGCGGCGATCCATGGTTCGACACGCCCGAACTGGACGAGGCACATTTCGCCTGCCTTGAGGCGCTCGACCAGGACGACCTACGCGCCGCGCTCTGGAGCCGCTTCGAGCGGCGGCACTGCCCCGACGCATTGCGCCGCCACCTCAAGCGTTTGCCCGGCTTCGAGGACATCGAGGCCGAGGACGCCGCGCGCCGCATCGTGCGCGCCTGCAAACCGGTCGAGAAGGCACTGGCCTACTGCCTGCAGGCCCCCGACCAGCCGCTGGCGGCTGAATTGATCGAAGCCCGCAGCGAGGAGATCAACGGCGATGTCTACGAGGTCCTCACCCCGCTCGCCGACGCCCTCGTCCCGTATCACCCGCTCGCCGCCGTGCTGCTGTGGCGCGCGATGATCGACTTCGCGCTGGGTAACACTGTGGGCCTCGGAAAACCGATCTCCGGACCTTGGTCATGGACAAGATTGAGGTCCGGAACCGGCCGAGGCTGTGTAGAAACGGAAGCCTGCCGTTCGCCTCGTGGCCGAGCGCTGCGGTGCAGTTTCTCCAGACCGGCCATTCGTCCATCTTGCAGCATTTTCGGCGGGTGAAGGTCGGCTGTACGGGGCATTGTAAGCTTCCGCTGCGCGACGCATGAAGGTCCGTTCCCTTTGGAGCAGTTTGCCCGCAGTGTGCATTCGACGGGCCTGCAAAGCTCCTGCCCCACGAACTGGAGGGAGAGGTGGTCCTGAATTTTCGACCAGTTTTCCGCCGGGCTAAGCTGTAGCATGGGTTTCATTTCAGGCGGCAGCTT
>NZ_JAUOQN010000113.1:0-5224 GCF_030547555.1 Salipiger sp. 1_MG-2023
CACGCGATGAAGGACTGGCACAAACTCAAGCCAGAGCTGTTCAAGAAACAGCCATATTACCTGCCGGGATGTGACATGTAACGTCTCGCAGGCTCGGATGATTGCCAATAAGAAAAAAAACGACGCTGCATTAATTGGCGCTGTCGGTGCGCACTAATATCTCGGCTGACCAAACGGCGAGTATGAAAGCCGTGGACAATGCGGCCACGACATCATAAATTCACTTACTAAAGACCTTTGCAAACCCTGTCGCATATTCTCGCGCGAGGCAGAGACCATGATTGGCGGCGGCGGGCGATCAGGTCACATCTTGACCGGCACCACATCAATGCGCCGTACAGCCGGGTCGATCACGCAATAGGCCCCCAGCAGCTGTGGCAGCAAATGTGTGGTGACGTAATCCGCCACGAAACGCGTTGGTGCGGCCAGCGTGACCCGTCCGTCTTGGTGCTCCATCTCGGAAAGCTGTCCGTACCATGCGGTTGCCTGCGCCGGGAATCTGGAGCGGAGGTCTGCCAGAACCTGCCCCCAGACACCCTCGGTGGGCTCACTGCGGGCGCGCGGCTGAAACGGGATGACCTTAGGATCGCTCGAGGCGTCAGCCCCTGCCCCGCCGTGGCGTTCCTGCATCCGCGCCACAAAATCCGGGCCAATGGTCTGCCAGGCCTCTGTGGTCTCATCCAGCAGCGCCTCAAGGTTCAGCGCGTAGACCGTGACCCGGCCCTTGACCCCGGCGCGCTTGACCTCAAGCCAGCCAGCGCTGCGCATCTTGGCAGTCTCACGCTTGACCGTGCGCTCATCCACCGCCCAGAGCCGGGCGATCTCGGCGCGCCCGATCGACAACTCGTTGCTCTGCCAGTTGTAGCGCGTGGTGATCAGCACCATGAGCCGTAACACCAGTCGCTGCCGGTGCTTGTCACCGGCCAGAGCGGCCACACCCAGAGCCGAGAGAATATCGTATTTCAGGGCCGGGGCCTTGCGCCCGACCGGTTTTGCCACCTGCATGACCTGCTCCGCCTCTTTGCCGGCTTTGTCCGGCGATATGCCCGACTTATCTGCGCCTGCCAACGCTTTTCCGAGCTTATCGTCGATTTGCGTCCAATGTTGCGATTCTGTCAAGCCGTGCCGAGGCCTGGGGCGCTTACGGCTTGGCCACAGTCCCCTTTAAAAAATGAATCTGGTGAAGGTTTAGGTGATGGGGGTCATTCAGTATGTCCCTCTATTGTGCCAAGATGTCCCCCTATCCATCGCCGAAGGCTCCGAGGCGTCCCCCTATATCTTGGCGCGGGATCAAGATTTTAGCCCTTTGGCGCCGGGGCAGAGGCGAATCGAGGCAAAGCCCGGCGCCCACTGCCTGTCTTACCCGTGGGTAAGAGCCCCCTGCCCTGCATGACAAAGCATATTAGGTTTTGCGTCAAAGGCAAATAAAGCGTAAATCAGGAAAAAACATCAAAACCCGTCCTGCGAGGCACAGCATGTACACCCACGAAGATCTGGATACACTCCAGAAGCGCTCCTTGAAACTGCAAGGCTGGATTCGCCAGCAGACCTTTTCGCCGGGTCTGGAAAAGACCCTGCGGCGGTTTTCGTCTTGGGAGGTCTCGGAGCTGATCTTTCGCATCAACCAGTCGACCTTTCGTGGCAAGCTGGCCGCCGACCCCTCGCTGCCCGCTGGCGAAGTCGAACAGGAGGGCCGGCAGCGCTGGTTCTCGCTGGATGAGATCAACGAGCTGCGGCGGCGGCTGAAGATCAGCAAGCGCAGCCTGATGCCCTATCGTCCCGCCGGAAAGCGGGCCATTCGCGCCGCTGTCGCCAACTTCAAGGGCGGCGCTGGCAAGTCTACAGTGGCGCTGCACTTTGCCCATGCCGCGGCGCTTGATGGCTATCGGGTGCTGGTGGTCGACTTTGACCCTCAGGCGACCTTGTCGCATTCCCTTGGGCTGACCGACGTCGGCGAGGAGCACACGGTATGGGGGGTCATGGCCCGCGATCTGATCCGCGAGACCGAGCGGATGAATCGTGGCCCGGTGGGCGCCGAGACCGGCGCCGCCCTGCCCCAGCGCCACCTGCCCACGACGATCACCGAGTTGGGCCTTGGTGGCCTGCGCATCGGCGACTTCATTAAATCGACCTCCTGGTCGACCATCGATGCGATCCCCTCCTGCGCCAACGCCGCCTTTGTGGAATTCGCCAGCGCCCAGTACCGGCACCTGAACCCGGACTGGTCTTTCTTTGCCGCGGTGTCCCGCTACCTCGACCAGATCCCCGACGACAGTTATGACCTGATCCTCTTCGATTGTCCGCCGGCGATCGGCTACCAGTCGATGAACGCGGTCTTTGCCGCTGACGTGCTCTATGTGCCATCCGGTCCGGGGTATTGGGAATATGACTCCACCACCTCTTTTGTCGGTCAGCTTTCCGAGGCTCTCGAGGATCTCTCGGCCGGCTTCGATGGCACCTTACCCACGGGTAAGATTTCCCTACCCAAAGCCTTTTACGATATCCGCTTCCTGCTGACCCGCTACGAGCCGGGCAACGATCTGCACCGCGCCATGCAGGATGCCTTCCGCAAGGTCTGGGGAGAGCATGTCACCGAACACCCGGTCGAGATGACCCGCGCGGTCGAGCAATCCGGCCGCTTTCTGAACTCGGTCTATGAAATGGATTACCGCGAGATGACCCGAGAGACCTGGCGCAGAGCGCGATCGACATTTGACTTGGCCTACGACGAATTCCGCCAGACCGTGCATGACGCGTGGGAGCAGATGGAGGCTGACCAATGAGCAAGAAACGCAGAATGTTCGACATCGACATCCCCGACGTCGGCTCCATGGATGTGGGCAAGGTGCCAGACCGCACGCTGCGGCGCGGGCCGATGGCGTCGGCGATTTCCGAAAATGCCAGTTCGCTGCGCGACCGCAAGCAGGTCGAGGATGACATCCGCGCCGAAAACGACCGCCTTGCCTCGGAGTTCGTGCGGCTGAAACGTGAGGGGCTGATCACCGACCGCATCGCCTTGGACTCCGTCGTGACCGAACGGCTGGTGCGCGACCGCAAGCCCGGCGAGGATGATGAGCTCGAAGAGTTGAAACTGTCGATCCGTGAGGTCGGCCTGTCGAACCCGATCCGCGTCGAGGCGCGAGCCGACGGGCGCTATGAATTGATTCAGGGCATGCGTCGTTTGATGGCATTTCGGGCGCTGCTCGAGGATACCGGCGATGCCGGGTTTGCCACCATTCCGGCCGGCATCGTTCCGGCCGAGGCTGTGGCGCAGACCAGCTATCGCCGCATGGTTGATGAGAACCTCGTGCGCAAGGATATCTCTTTTGCAGAGATGGCCAGTCTGGCGCGGCGCTATGCGGATGATCCGGCCAATGCCTGCCCCGAGGTTTCGGATGCGGTGGCGACCCTGTTCAAATCCGCCAGCTACACCAAGCGCAGTTACATCCGCGCCTTTGCCGAATTGCTGATGCGGCTGGACAAGGTTCTGGAATATCCGCAGGACATTCCGCGCAACGTCGGTGTCGAGTTGAAGCGGCGGATGGATCGCGACGAGGCGCTGTCGGCCCGGGTCTCTACAGCGCTGCGCGCCGAGCCCGAGCGCGATGCAGCCCGTGAAGTCGAGATTCTGCGCAGCTTCGTCGAGACGCCGTCGGTCTTACCCACGGGTAAGAAATCGGCAGCCGCGACGCGTCCGCGTCAGGCCAAGACCACCTTCCAGGTGCCGTTCAGCAGTGGTGTCGCCAAGTGTAGCGCTTCGCATGGGCGGTTGGAACTGCGCGAAGATCGTGATTTTTCAGCTATTGATCGCCGGAAGCTGGAACTGGCGATTGTCGCGTTTTACGAGGCGCTGGAAACCTGACCACGCGCGGTCTTACCCACGGGTAAGATCTGCGTGAGATGCGGCACTGATGAGTGTTAAACCCGGAGGTGGCGGTTCAGCCCCTTCGGGTTTTTCGTTTCGGGGCCAGTTTCGGTCGCGGTGCAACTCTGCGCTGCGCATCAGCCCGAAATCTGGGGATCAACGCCGATCTTGATCACTCTATCGAACGTCAGCCTTGTCGCCTTGATGGCCCCTTTCCAGCACCGTGGTCGGGACAAGCACGGCTGAAATGCAGGCATCAATCGCCGCCTGCGCCATCCAGTTGACTGTAAGCGATGGGCTGGACGCCCCTTAGGCGGCATCGAATGTGCCAAAGTAGCGGTCGTTGAAGCACCGCTACGAGGAGAACTTCCATGACCAAGGTTCGCGTCAACGGCCTGGATTTGGCCAAGAACCCATTTCCGATCCACGGTGCCGGTTCAAATGGGGCGGTCGTTTTCCCTCGCAAGCTGTCGCGCGCGCAAGGCGAAGATGCTGGTTGCGGTGGCGTTGGCCAACCGCATGGCCCGAGCGGCCCAGGGACTGATGCGCGAAGGGGAGGATTACAGAGATCCGGCGATGGCGACAGCATAAGTCAAGTTCGCCGGGGTGTCGCCGGGAATTGTGAGCAGGACGGAGGAGCATAAGGGCAAACGGCCATGAGACCGGGCCGGGAGAACCATCCCCGGCTTTGGGGCCGATCGTGTCGCTGAGCTTTGTCGCCCTGATCAACGACCCTTCGCGGTTGCGCAAGGTTGGCGATTTTGGTGCCTTTCCGGGCCTGACGGCCTGACGGCCTGACGGCCTGACGGCCTGACGGCCTGACGGCCTGACGGCATCAGTCCGGCAAAGTGGATTGGTGAGGACGCATCTCTAAGTGTGGCGACGGGCCGTTCGAGGCTTGCTCTTCGAAGTGGAAAGAACCCTGATCAGCCGGGGCCGGCGGTTCTCGACGCTCAAAAGCTGGGCCATCCGGCTCGTGAGGCGGCGCGGGTTTGCAATGGCTGCCGTTGCGACTGCGAGGACATCTGCGGTGCTGATGCTGTCACTGTGGAAACAGGAAACCGAGTTCACCTGAGCAAAGAAGACCACTGCCTGACCTGAATTCCCGCCGCAAGTGGCAGGGAGCCAAGTCCCGAAGGGGCGGGGGCTGGCCGAACTCGCGCGGGCCGATGGGAAGCAGGCTGACCTGCAAACCCGCACCATAGATTGAAGACGACCTGACCGACAAAACCGTCATGAGGCGCAGCACTTGTGACCTCACAGAGAGCCGGAAGGACTATACGTGTCCCATCCCGGACGATTACATAGACCCTCGGCGCTCTGCCCACTTCATGGCAAGATCGCTTCTGTGCGATGTTC
>NZ_JAUOQN010000114.1:0-5165 GCF_030547555.1 Salipiger sp. 1_MG-2023
TCAACCAACCCGATCAGCAGGTGCAACGAGTAGCTTAAATCACGCCAGATCCTGTCCAAGAGATCGGGAGCAGCTCATTTCACCTAGCAGACCTGATCAAATCAGTACACGACACCAGCCCGTGAACCTGATGGCACTGCAGATAGTCTAGCAACGGCCAGGGGCGAGTCGGGTAGCACATGAACCGAGATAGCCGTCAATCCTCCAGCGAAGTTGCACACGAACCAGTTGGGAAATCGTTTCCTCATAATCGACCCGAATTCCGGGCGGTGTTTACACCATGTTCAGCCCTTTGCTCCAGACATGGGGGATGATGTACGTCCAAGGCAGGCCGTGATGACCACCTTACCAGAAAAGCCGATTGAGCTGCGCAGCCCTCCAAAGCGGCTGAGTGCTCTTGTCCTTGACGACGAAGAGGCGGATCGCTTCCGACTGATCAAGATTTGCGGCAAGGCCGGTCTGGATCTGCAGATACAGGAAGCGGCGTCGTACGACGAGATGTCGGAGCTGCTCTCCCGCCACGTTTTCGATATCGTTTTTATCGATTATCAGCTTGGTATCGCGACTGGTCAGGACGCGCTCGAATATCTTCTTGCTGATCCGGCTCACAAGGATGCCGTCGCCATCATGGTGACCAGCGTCGATCGCCACGATGTGATCATCAAGGCGATGCGCACCGGGTGTCACGATTACCTCATCAAGGAAGAACTCGGCATCGATGCGCTGCGAAAATCGGTCGCTGCTGCGTTTGAACGCAACCTGATGCGGCGCGCTCAATCCGAAGATCGCACTCGGATCGCCGACCTTGAATCGATGCTATTGCGCATCGACGACAGCCTGCGTCCCGAAATGCGCCGCATCCTTTCCAGCCTGTTGCGACGGATCCGCTCCGTCGCTGCGCAGGTGCATGGCGGTCCGCTCAAGCTCAAGCATGCGGAAATGGAAGAGCTCTGCGTCAGCGGCCTGTGCACGCTCGACGAGGTTGGCGAACTGTGTGACACCGATGTGCAACGTGTGCTGCCGGCCAGCAAGACGCGCTGGGATGCATGATCAAACCATGCCACGCCTGAACCGTCCCCAAGTGACCGGATCACCGACTGGAGAGAGCCATGAAAGCAGGTGAACCCAGACGCGCCGCCGGGCAAGGAACCGCTCAGGTTCCCGTTCTGCTTCTGATCGAAGATGACGATTGCGATGCGGCAGCGTTCCTGCGGGCCTTCCGCAAGGCCGGGCTGAGCAATCCCATCCGACGAATCTTCGATGGGCGAGCCGCGCTCGACCACCTTCGGGAGCGAGACGAAAGCGAGGCGCGCAAGGTCATTATCTTGCTCGATCTCAACCTGCCCCGCATGAACGGCCACGAATTTCTGACCGAACTCAGAAAGGACCCTGCCTTACGCCAGGCTGCGGTTTTCGTGATGACGACCTCACGCGATCGGAGAGATGTGGCGCGCGCCTATGATCACAATGTCGCCGGATACATCCTGAAGGACGGCGGCGCGCCCGAACTGACCGAATTCGTACGATTTATCGGCGAATATGCAGAGCTTGTGCTCTTGCCGGATGTGCTGATCGGGACGGAGGCAGATGATGGATCGGGCTGACGTATTGATCATAGACGACGACGACGTTGATCGCAGACATTTCCGCAGGATCCTGCGCAAGGCGCACCCCACGGCAATGGTGGTGGAATCCGCAGGAGAGCTCGACACCGTTATTGGGCTGGAGACAGAGCCGCATATCGCCTTTATCGACTACCGTCTGCCCAGACTGAACGGCATCGAAATGATGGAGGAAGTCCTGCGCAAATGGCCCTGCACGGCCTGCATCATCGTCACCGGTCAAGGCGACGAGGAAATCGCCAAGACCACGATCAAGAAAGGCGCCTTTGATTACATTCAAAAATCGCGCCTGACCGAACTGCCGATGAAACGCATCGTCGAAAACGCGCTGGCCTGGCGCGCGATGCAGAGTCGGCTCGAGGAGCAAAAACGTGAGTTGGAGCTGTTTGCAGACGTTTTGCTGCACGATCTCAAGGCTCCGGTTCGATCCATCCAGTTCTTTGTCGGCGAGATCGAAACAGAGATCGACGCTGACGTTCTGAAAACCGTCGATACCGAAATGCGTCTTTTGCGTCGATCAGCGCGGCAAATCTCATCGCTTCTGGATAGTCTGGGTAGCCATATCCGCGCCAGCCGCGTGCAGGAATTCGAAAAAATTGCGTTGCGCGGGGCCTTCGACGAAGCGCTGCTCAGCCTCGACCGGACAATCGCAGAGGCCCACGCCAAGATTTCGCTGGATGTGCAGGACAGCAGCCTGTTTGGCTCCGCACCTCAACTGGCGCAGCTGTTTCAGAACCTGATCGCAAACGCGATAAAATACAGCGGGGGCAAAACGCCCGAGGTGCGGATCACCAGTACGCTGTCCGGCGCAGGCGAGATCAGCGTGACCATCGCCGACAAGGGTATCGGCATCGCTCAAGAACATCTCGAACGGATTTTCGAACCGTTCAAACGCATCGCCCCTCAGGGCGAGGTTGCTGGCACGGGGCTTGGTCTGGCGACGTGCCGCAAGATCGTGGAACGCCACGGCGGCAAAATCTGGTGTGAATCCGAACCGGCCGCAGGAAGCCGCTTTTGCGTCACGCTGCCCTGCCACATGTCACCAGAGCAGGTCCCATCTGAAAGGATCGAAGCGCTATGAAACGCCCTGCCCGCCTGCCGGCAAAGTCTTGACGGCACATTGGCTAAAACTCGACCTCGAGCTCCTCGATCTCTTCGGGTTCTTCAAGCGCTGCGGTGATCCATTCGGCCATCGGTTCCCATGCGAGAATGGTATCGATATACGCCTCGAGTTGCGGTTCGAGCGTGACAGAATAGGTGCGGAACCGGGTACAGACAGGGGCATACATCGCGTCGGCCATCGTCGGCGTGCCGAACAGGAACGGCCCTCCATAGGTATCAAGGCACTGTTTCCAGATCTCCACCACGCGCGCGACGTCGGGCCGCGCGCCGCTGAAGATCTTGAAGCTGTCATGCTTCGCCCTGAGGTTCATCGGCAGGGCCGAGCGAAGATTGTGAAACCCGGCGTGCATCTCGCCCGAGATTGCCCGGCAATGTGCCCGCGCCACTCTCTCCTTGGGGTAAAGACCGGCCTTTGGGAACATTTCGTTGAGATATCCGGCAATCGCCGTCACATCCCAGACCTGCACATCGCCGTGGGTCAATCTGGGAACCCGCACCGTGGGAGAAAGCAGCAGCAGCTCTTGGCGCATGTCGGTGTCATGGAGATCGACATGGGTCTCCTCGAATTCGAGCCCTGCCATCTTGCACAGAAGCCAGCCGCGTAAGGACCAGGAGGAATAGTTCTTCGATGAAATGGTAAGCGTTGCCTGGGCCATTACGGGTAACTTTGCCTCTGATGCTGCACAGCGTCATGATTTTTGTCGCATGCGCCCTTGGCGCTTGGCTACAAATTTTCTGTACAATGGGGATTAGGTCGCCGTGATTTACGCCGCTTACCAGAGTCTTGATGATATTATCGCCCCTTTTCGAACCGCCGCCCTGAGCGCACTGGCGTTTTCGCCGCGACAGTCCGGCCCGTTTGCGCAAGCCAATCTCCGCAACGCCGCAATCATGGAGATGATGTCGCGTTTCCAGCTGAGCCACGAACGACCAAGCTTTGGCATCCACACTGTTCGGGTTCAGAACCGCGATGTTCCCGTCACCGAGGAGGTCGTGCTCGACATGCCCTTCGGAAAGCTGCTGCGCTTTCGCCGTGACATCGACACCGAACAACCGAAGGTTCTGGTGACAGCACCGCTGTCAGGGCACTTCGCAACGCTTCTGGCCGGCACCGTGCGCACCCTGCTGCGCGATCATGACGTCTACATCACCGACTGGAAGAACGCCCGAGATGTGCCACGCGGCGCCGGCATGTTCGGGGTCGAGGATTACATCGCCTATATCATCCGCTTCATGGAAGAGATCGGGCCGGGCGGTCACATTCTGGCGGTCTGTCAGCCCTGCGTTCAGGCGCTGGCCGCAGTTGCCGTCATGTCCGAAGATCGCAACCCCGCAACCCCGCGCTCGATGACGCTGATGGCTGGCCCGGTCGACGTTCGCGAAAGCCCGACAAAGGTCAACGAACTGGCCAATGAAAAGCCGCTGTCGTGGTTCAGGAGCAATGTGATCTCGACCGTCCCGCTGCGCTATCCGGGCGGCGGGCGGCGGGTCTATCCGGGTTTTGTTCAGCTGACCGCTTTCATGTCGATGAATATGGAACGCCATCAATCGCAGCACCGCAAGCTCTACGAGCATCTTGCCAGAGGCGAGGACAAGGAAGCCGCCCGGATCAAGGATTTTTACGACGAGTATTTCGCCGTTCTGGATCTGACCGAGGAGTTCTATATCGAAACCATCGACCGGGTCTTTCAGAAGGCCGAGCTTGCCACGGGTGATCTAACCTACCGGGGCCGCAAGGTTGATCCCTCGAAAATCCTGCGCACTGCCCTGCTGACCGTCGAGGGCGGACGCGATGATATCTGCGGTATCGGGCAGACCACTGCGGCGCACGAGCTGTGCTCGAATCTGCGACCGCATCTGAAACGGCACCATCTGCAGGCAAATGTCGGCCATTATGGCGTTTTCAACGGTCGCCGGTGGGACAATGAAATCTACCCCGTGGTCCGTAACACCATCCTCGCAATGGAATGACGTTTCCTGCCCCCCCGGGATCAGGCAAGCATCGCAACGCCCGCGCCGCTGGCGCCGAGAAGCAAGATCAGAACCATAAGCCCCCAGATAACCCTGCGATTGAAAAACGGCGTGGGCTCGTAGCACTGCCCGCATCGGCGGGCGCCGAAGCGCAGTTTGTGGTCGCATCTTGGGCAGTTGAACAGTCTGAGGGGATGGGACACTGGATGAGACTCGCCTGTTAAACCATAGATTTCAAAGAACTCTATGGCTTGCCGCCGCGTCAATAGTCAACGTCATTCGATGCAATGATCGAAGGTTAATTGATCAATACAACCCTGAAATGCATTCTTGAATGAAATGGATAAAAAACCAGCATGGCTTGCGCCGGAGACTATGTGTCCCATCCCGGACGATTACATAGACCCTCGGCGCTCTGCCCACTTCATGGCAAGATCGCTTCTGTGCGAT
>NZ_JAUOQN010000115.1:0-4919 GCF_030547555.1 Salipiger sp. 1_MG-2023
GTTGGTTCTCGCAACCCGACCCTACCGGGAAACCCGATGGCCACCGTAAGCTACACCACGTCTGGGGACGTCACCCGCCCCAGCGCCCGGTCACTCCTCGCGTGGCTGAATGACAATGGCTGAAAAGCCCCGTAAACTCCGGGTCATTGCAAACTATCTCCTGGATAGACCCTGTTGGACATCGCGCTGATCCGAACGTTTCTCGAAGTGGCTGCGTCCGCCTCTTTCGTGAACGCCAGTGAACGCCTCGGCGTGACCCAATCCGCTGTCAGTCTTCGGATCGCACGTTTGGAAACCGAACTGGGAAAGGCGCTGTTCACCCGGTCAAAGGCTGGCGCGGAGCTGACATCGGCTGGTCGGGAATTCGAACGCTACGCCCTGTCGCTCATCAAGATCTGGGAGGAAGCCCGCCAGCAGATTGGTGTTCCAGAGGGCTATACCAAGTCTCTCAGCATTGGTGCGCAGTATTCCTTGTGGCCACGCCTTGGCTTTCAGTGGATCGACCTGATGCGATCCCGGATGCCCACGCTCAATGTCCGCGCCGAGCTTGGAATGCCCGATCGTCTGACACGGTTTCTGGTGGAAGGGACTGTTCAGATCGGATTGATGTACTCTCCGCGCCTGCGCCCGGGATTGTCGGCCTCCAAGGCTCTGAACGAGGAACTTGTGATGGTAGCCTCTTGGCAGGTCGGTCTTGACGACATTGCAGAGCACTACGTTTTTGTCGATTGGGGGCCAGAATTTGTTCACTCACACACCCTCGAACTGCCAAACCTGACCAATCCCGGCCTGACTCTGGCACTGGGAGTCATGGCCACAGAGTATGTCCTGACACACCGGGCGGTGGCCTACCTTCCCGCGCGTTACATCAAGAATTACCTCGACGCCGGGCAACTCTTTCTGGTGCCCGATGCTCCGGTGTTTCCCTATCCGGTCTGGACCGTCTGGAGAGATGACCTAGACGAGGACATCCGAGAGACCGCAGAAGCCACACTTGTGTCTATTCAGTCACAGGTTCACGACGATCAGAGCTCTGTCATTTCCCAGCTCGTCGATATCAGTGGGGACGACACGTCCCAAGTGTCTGACGCAGGCTGATTTCTCTTTGGGTGAGGAATAGTCGTTTTATCGATAAATAAGATAAATATATCATGTTTTATCGGGGTGGCTAAGTCATGTTCCAGCACATGATGCTCCCGGCCTTTTGGACGGGTCACCTTCTAGGGGGGAGGAACCAACCCATGAAAACCGCAACCACATTCCAGCTGAGCGCAGCGATGCTGATCGCTGCCTTGTCGGGCACCTCGGTATCCGCCCAAAACCTGATCGGTCGTGATTCCATTGCAGAAGACCGGAACGAGGATCTGCTCGAAGCCATCGAAGACGATGCCGAGCGCGAGCTCGACCGGTTCGGCAATGAAGGCCGCCCACAGGGCTTCACCGGCTCTTTCGCCCTGCGCGGCATCGCGTCATCGGGCAATACTGACAGCCTCGACGTGGGCATTGGCACAGACATGAACTATGTCTGGGGCGTGAACGGCGTCCAGTTTCAGATGAATTACGTCTACGGCGAAGATGACGACGTGAAGACCGAGGAAAGCCTGTACTACGACCTCGAATATACGCGCGACTTCACCCCTGTCGTCTTCGGCTACGCCAAGGTGCAGGGTACGGTCGACGAATTCTCGGACTATGAGACGGATACCTTCGCTTCGCTTGGCCTGGGGTACCGGATCTTCAACGACCCGATCCGCCAGTGGTCCGTTCAGGCAGGTCCGGGCTACCGGTTTTCGGAGCTCTCGGACCTGAGCCGGGGCGATATCAGCGAGGAAGCGCTGGGGCTAAGTTCGGATTACGCACATAAGCTGACCGAGACGCTTTTCCTCACCAACGATACTGATGTGGTCTGGTCGGACTCCGATACCGTGGTCTACAACGACCTCGCTCTGAACGTCGCGATGACCAACAGCCTTGCGCTGCGAACCAGCATCCTGACCGAATACCATTCGAAAGTGTCCAGCGGTGTAAACCAGTACGACAACACCTACGGCGTGTCTCTGGTCTACACGTTCAACTGAACCATCACGACCTCATGTGACTTTGGGGGCAGAGCAATCTGCCCCTTTTTTCAGTTTTCAAACTCGGCACCACAGCTTCGAAACCAAGCTGTGAACCGGCGCGCAATTCTGACTCTGGCGCAGATTTTGTCATGAATAAGGGCGGAATATCTATATTTAGCGCGATTTGTCAGCGGCGGGCGGGATGCCGGTACCGTAACGATCTAAAATTTTTGCCGAAAGGACTGCGCGAGCCGAAACAATGTGGACGGCGCCGGGGGTGCAAATGATGCAAGGGTAAACGGCTCGATTGCGTCCTGCCCGGAGTATGGTTGCCGGTCGGCATTGTTGCGCCGCGCGTCGAGCAGCCCCCGCCGCCGCTGGCCATAGGTAAAGGGGTCGAACATGGCCCCGCGGATAAGGCTCTCGACAAGTCCGACAGTCAGACGGGGGGCGAAGAGCGCTTTCAGCGTCGGGCACAGCCGAAGAACACCTCAGATTGACCCCGCTTCCCGCAGGGCACATCCAGGTAGCGTATGTTTGGTGCCAGCCTATACGTTGCTTGCGCGCGTTTTGCGTCCGGCTTCTGTGACCACCGCATGTAACTAAAAAGTTCCCGACAGAGACGAAACTCCGCTAGGCTCGTGCCATGCAAGCCGAGCTGATACAGATATTCATCCTGCTGGGGAGCGTCTTTGCCCTGCTTGTCTGGGGGCGTATCCGCTATGATCTCGTGGCTTTTGGCGCATTGATCCTTGCGGCAACGCTTGGGCTGGTGCCGACCGAGGACGTGTTTTCAGGCTTCGGACACTCAGCCGTGGCCATCATTGCGCTGGTGCTGATCGTCAGCCGGGGGCTGTCGTCCTCTGGCGCTGTGGAGCTGATCGCATCGAGGCTCATCAACCCCGACCGGCCGTTGCCGCTTCATATCGCCGTCATCGCCGCGCTGGCCGCCGGATTGTCGGCGATCATCAACAATGTGGCAGCGCTGGCGCTGTTGATGCCGCTCGATCTCGAGGCTGCCAAGAATGCAAAGCGCTCGGCGGGTCAGACCCTGATGCCGCTGTCTTTCGCGACCATTCTGGGCGGGATGATCACCTTGATCGGGACACCGCCCAATATCGTGATTTCGGAATACCGTCAGGGCGTTCTGGGCGAGCCCTTCGGCATGTTCGATTTTGCGCCGGTAGGGCTTGCCGTTGCGGTTGCCGGGATCGGCTTTGTGTCGCTGCTCGGCTGGCGGTTCCTGCCCGCCCGGGCGTCGCTGCTGGACACCGAAGAAGCGGTGATCAAGGGCCGCTACATCGCCGAGCTGCGTATCGGCGACGAGATGGCGCAAGACGGGATGACGGTGGCGGATCTTTACCCGATGGCGAACGAGGCGGATGTGCATGTTCTGGGCCTGATCCGCCGTGGCAAACGCCTGCGCGGTCTGGCGCCGCGCCAAGAGCTGCGCGCGCGGGACTTCCTCGTCGTCGAAGGAGATCCCAAATCCATCGAGACCTTCATGGGGCAGGCGGGGCTTGATTTCGCCGGTGCGGAAAAACACGAAGGCGGCGTGATCGCACCGGGCCTGACCTTGTCCGAGACCATCGTCCCCGAGGGAGCGCGGATCGTCGGGCGGACCGCGCGCAGCCTGCGGCTGCTGCAGACACATTCGGTGACGCTTCTGGGCATTGCCCGCGGCGGAGAAAGCTTCACCGATCGCGTGCGGCTTCTGCCGATCCGGGCTGGCGATGTGCTGTTGCTGCTGGGCACACCAGAGCGGGTCGCGGCGGCGACGGACTGGCTTGGCGTGCTCTCCCTTGAGGGGCGGCAGACCGAAGTGGTGCAGCGCAGCAAGGCGGGGCTGTCGATCGGTGTCTTCCTGCTGGCTGTCGCCATGGCGGTGCTGGGGCTTCTTCCGCTGTCCGTGGCGCTTGGCGGCGCGGTGATCGCCTATGTCGCCCTCGGCCTTGTCAGCGCGCGCGAGGTCTACGCCTCGGTCGAATGGAAGGTCATCGTGCTTCTGGCCAGTCTCATTCCGCTGGCCGAGGCGTTCGAGCGGGTCGGCGGGGCGGAGCTGATCGCCCGGCAGATCGTCAGACTGAGCGAGGGCTACCCGGCGTGGCTGTCACTGGTTGCCCTGATGGTGGTGACGATGACGCTGTCGGATTTTCTCAACAACGTGGCAACGACGCTGATCGCCGCGCCGATTTCCATGTCGATTGCCGCGACCACGGACACCAATCCCGACACTTACCTGATGACGGTGGCGGTGGCGGCCTCCTGCGCCTTCCTCACCCCGATCGGGCACAAGAACAACACGCTGATCCTTGGGCCCGGCGGGTATCGGTTTGGCGATTACTGGCGCATCGGCCTTCCGCTGGAAATCCTCGTCGTCTGTGTCTCGGTGCCGACCATCTTGCTGGTCTGGCCGCTGTAAGCCGCTAAAGGCAACCTGGGGCGATGCAGATCTGACGATTGACCAAGCACAAAATCCTCGGTGCCGTAACATAGCAGCTTTTGGTGCAGGATACCGTGACTGAAGGGCTTTCGTGATTATAGACACTTCATGCGACCGGCCAGCGCAGAGCTTTAGCGTGTCTGCCGACGCCGTAGTGCGGCGTTACCGAACCGGATATTTGCCGCGCCCGCCACATCAATGCCTCGTCCAAGGGCGGAAGGGCAGACAAGGTCGCGAGATGCGAGTGCCGCGAATGTCGCATCCGCGCTTCGATCTGGTCTATGCATCGGTTTGCCCTTCACTGGGTTTCCGCACCAACTTCCGATGGGCGGTGTTGATCGCGGTAGTGCCCCGAGAGGTGGTGTAAGAGCGCCGACCTTCGGAGAGGTCCAAGGCTGATCAGGTCGCCACGGCGG
>NZ_JAUOQN010000116.1:0-4782 GCF_030547555.1 Salipiger sp. 1_MG-2023
CGTGACCGAGGCTGTAGGATAAGTGTGTCCGGGGGAAGGGGCAGCTTGGCCATCAGCGGCTTTGTGCAACAGAGCCGGGACGAGCCCGTATCGTTGGTTGCGGCAGCACGGCCCGACGCCATGTGAACCGCGCTGCAGAGCTCGGCCATCCGATCCTTCCCAACCCATTCTGTCCGCCGACGCTCCCAAGGCGTCGAGCACGCAAAGACACCTGAACTCTTCTGTGCGCAATTTCGAAGGAATGCTCAACAAAGGGATTGAAGAATAATGCCCGCCTAAAGAACCCGCGGTAGGCGAGGGTAAGAGGACCGCTTCGCAAAGCCGACGTGCGGAACGGATACCCATGATGTAGCCAGTCAGCAGCATCCGGATCATCAGTTCGGGACCAACCGACAGTCGCCCGGTGGAGCTGTAGGACGGTGCCAGATCCCGGCGAGATCTACAAACCGGTCCACCGCGCGCAGCATGTGATCGGCCGGGACATGCGTCTCAATGGAGAACTCGTAGAACAAAGCGCTCTGCGCTTGCTGTCGCGATGCCATCATCGCCGCCACCTCCACCTGCCACATGGAAATTGAATAAGCGCCCAGGGCTTTACGCAATCAGTGTTCTTCAACGGACTAGGCCTATAGCCGACCTTGGCCACCACTCCAAAATGCAGCAATGTGGTCCGCCATTGCGGCCATTCGTGCAATACGCAGCATCTCTGTCCCTCGAAAGACAGCAGAGCCGGGCGAAGCCGACGGTCGCGTCCTTGTCGTCTGGCTGTTGTCTGAGTGGCATCATCGGCGCGACCGTTCAGCCGGGAAGCCCGTCGATCCTTTCGATGGAGGCCAAGTCGTTGTCCCAGTTTGCGCGACTGGAGCAGCAGATATGCGCGTTGGGTCGCATATCGAACTGGCTGTCGAGGGACCCTGCCGGCACCACAATCAAACCAATCTCCGGCTGGGAAATAGGCAGTGCGGATCCGCAGTCAGAGCAAAAGCTTTTCATGTGGCGTGAACCAGGGAGGTGAAACGTCTTGATCTTGGCCTCGCCAGAAACCCAGATGAGTTTGGCTGTGGATGAAAACAGGTTTGCCGAATGGGCCGAACCGCTGTCCTTGCGGCAGCGGGAGCAGTGGCACAGGAAAAAGCTCTCGAACTCTCCTAATATGTGGAATTTCACTGCGCCGCAGAGGCATTGTCCCGTAGTCGAATTGTTGTCCATTCACATTCCTCGCGACCGGCGCCGCCCTGCCGCCAGCTGAGCGCATTTCTTTGGTCCCTTGTATCCGCGTGTTGGACCCCGGTCAAAAGGGGCTCAAGGAGAGACAGTCTCGGCGTCGCAGAACATCAGCGGATTGAAAGCCAGGTCTGCTGCCGTTCACGGACCAGACCGGACTTTTGATACATCGACACGCGCTGCAATGCGGCTTCACCTGCCGGACAGAGTTGCAAAGTGCAGCATGCTGTTTGGTATAGGGCGAGCAATGCGGTTCACTGCACTCAGGTCGTATGGTTTGCCGCCTCCGAAGGTATTTCGGTGGCAGCTCGTCACATAGCGCGGGGAAGGTCTGTCCTCGGCTTCAGCTATTGCCGACCGTGATGTGTTTCTTGCCGGGGTGTGGCACGTCCTCGACCGAAGGCGTCGGCAGATCGAAATAGTCGAAAGTGCCTGCATAGCCGTTCCCGCCCATACGCCCGAGCGCATCGAGTTTTTCGTGATCGGAATAGAAGGTGTCGGGATCGATGATGTCTTCGCGGATATGGGCGCGCAGGATTCGGCCAAGGATGATTTCGCGTGCGGAACTGACCGAGATGCCAAGGTAGCGTTCGCATTCGAAGGCCACTGGTGCTTCGGCAATGCGGGGGCAGGCCACCCGGTCGCCTGCGACTGCGGTCAGACCGGCCATCTGCAACTCGTCCACTTGCGGCGCAAAATTGGCGGCAGTCACGGACATGGCTGCGACATTGGCGCGGTCGACGATATTGACCGTGAAGCATTCGGTCATCCGAATGTTGTAGGCCGTATCCTTGAAACTGCGGTCCGGCTTGTTTTCGACCCCAAGCGCGAGGATTGGCGGATCGGCGGACAGGCAGTTGAAAAACGAATAGGGCGCGGCATTGGCTATCCCGTCGGGCGAGATCGTGGTGACCCAAGCGATCGGGCGCGGCAC
The DNA here is from genome assembly GCF_030547555.1 of Salipiger sp. 1_MG-2023. Taxonomy (NCBI): domain Bacteria; kingdom Pseudomonadati; phylum Pseudomonadota; class Alphaproteobacteria; order Rhodobacterales; family Roseobacteraceae; genus Salipiger; species Salipiger sp. 1_MG-2023. Next base: position 2,159 of record NZ_JAUOQN010000116.1, read on the forward strand.
GATGGTGCCGATCATCACCTTGTAGGCCTCACGCGCAGAGAGATCAGCGAAGTCGAAGGCGTGATAGCCGTTATGAATGGTCATTGAGCCAGTTCCTTGCCGTAATGTGAAAGAATGGATTGGATACTATCTGGATGGGCGGAAAGTTCGGCCCGACCGGCGACGGCGCCGAGATGGTGCTCCATGATCTGGATGGCGCTTTGCGCATCGCCGGCGCGGATCGCCTCGATGATCTGCGAATGTTCGTCGACTGCGCAATCGGAGGAATGGCTGCGCGCATAGAGCGACATGATCAGCGAGCAGCGCAGCACCACCTCCGAGACATATCGGGTGAGCACCGGATTGCCGGTGAGCTCGGCCAGCAGCACATGAAATTCGCCGGCGAGGCGGATCGACACCGGGCCATCCTTGCCGCGCACCGACTCTTCTTGGCGCACATGGGCCTCGAGCCGATCATAGCCGCTGCGCGGCATACGCTCACATAGTAAGCGAATCACGTCGTTTTCGAGACAGCGCCGCACTTCGAAGACGCTCTGTGCCTCGTCGCGCGAGGGTTCGGCGACAAAAGCACCGCGATTGCGACGGGTGATCACCAGCCCTTCATGCTCAAGCCGCACCAGCGCGTGGCGCACGATGGTACGCGAGACACCGAACTGCTCGCCCACAGTGTCCTCTGGCAGTCGCATGCCCGGCTTCAGCGCCTGTTCGATGATCGCCTTGCGCAGCAGGTCATGCACCGCGTCAGTCAGCGTCGCTTTGTCTTCACTCATGATCCGCTCTGCCTGTCAAATTCGCACAATCAGTATCGCATACAGTTGAGTCAGTCAATTGGATACAATTAACTTGCTTTGTTGTATTCGATGTGCCACCCAGCATACATCGTATCCAATTTCGCCTCCTTCGAGAGACAATCCATGGAAAAAGGGACAGACACATGAAACTTCGACATCTCATGCTCGCATCCGCAGCAGTCGCCGCTTTGGCAGGCACTGCGCAGGCCGAGAACGTGCTGAAATGGGGCGCCAACCGCGATATTGGCTCGCTTGACCCTTATTCCTTTGGCGACAGCTTCACCATCAACGTGCTCAACCACGTCTACGAAGGGCTTGTGCGCTACAACAAGGACCTCAAGATCGAGCCGGCGCTGGCGGAAAGCTGGGAAATCCTCGACGATCAGATCACCTGGCGCTTCAAGCTGCGCGAGGGCGTCACCTTCCACAATGGCAACCCCTTCACCGCCCAGGACGTGATTGCCTCGCTCACCCGCGTCAGCGACGAGACATCGCCGCTGAAGGGCAACCTGCCGGCCTACGTCAGCTCCAAGGTGGTGGATGATCTGACCGTCGACATCACCCTGAACGGCACCTATCCGCTGCTGCTGAACGATCTCACCAACATCCACATCTTCGACGAGGAATGGATGACCGAGCACGATGCGCTGATGCCGACTGACGTGGGCGCGGGCACCGAAGGCTATGCCACTTATAACGCCAACGGCACCGGGCCGTTCATCGTCGAAAGCCGCCAGCCGGACGCCAAGACCGTGTTCGTGGCGAACCCCGACTGGTGGGATGAGCCGCAGCACAACCTCGACAGGATCGAACTGACTCCGGTGGGCTCGGCGGCGACCCGCGTGGCCGCGCTGCTGTCCGGAGAGATCAGCTTTACCAATGACGCTCCGGTGCAGGATCTGCCGCGTCTGGCCGCCGCGCCGAATGTCGAGGTGCTGGAAGGCGTCGACCTGCGGACCGTGATGATCGGCTTTCCCTTCCGCGACACGCTGACCACCGGCGAGCCCAACCCGTTTGTCAAAAAATCGGTGCGCGAGGCGCTTTACAAGGCGATCGACCTCGACCTCATCCACCAGAAAGTGATGCGCGGCAAGTCCCGCAACGCCGGTGCCACCGTCGCCCCGCCGATCCCCGGCTATACCGAGGCGCTGGACGAGCTGCCGGGCTATGACCCCGAGGCGTCGAAGGCCCTGCTTGCCGAAGCGGGCGTCCCCGAGGGGCTGGAGTTCGAATTCAATTGCCTCAGCGACGGGTTGGTGAACGAGGAACAGTTCTGTCAGGCGATCGCCTCGATGTGGAGCCGGATCGGCCTGTCGCCCAAGCTGGACGTGGCGCCGCGCGCGGTGCAATCGCCCAAGCGGACCAACGGTAAGACCGACGTTTACACGCTGGGCTGGGCGACACTGCCGCTGCTCGACAGCTATTCGCCGCTGCTGCAGATCTTCCATTCGAAGGATGGCAATGCCGGGGTCTTCAACTGGGGCGGCTGGTCCTACCCCGAGCTTGACGCGCTGATCGACGCAGCGGGCAGCGAGCTTGACCTCGACGCGCGGCTGGCACTGCAAACTGAGGCGCTGCAGATGGTCAAGGACGAGATGATCATGATCCCGCTGCACCAGCAGCCGATGGCCTGGGCCGTCACCGAAGAGGTGGCCGAGATGCCGCTGTTCCCGGATGCCAAGCCGCGGCTGTGGTTTGCTAAGATGGGCTCTGGCTCCTGACCTGATTTCGGATCGCCCTTTCGGGGCGATCCGACCGGGGGGGGGGGGGGGGGGGGGGGGGGGGGGGGGGGGGGGGGGGGGGGGGGGGGGGGGGGGGGGGGGGGGGGGGGGG
>NZ_JAUOQN010000117.1:0-4719 GCF_030547555.1 Salipiger sp. 1_MG-2023
TCAACGATCTGGAGGCCTTCAAGGCCGAATGCGACCTGATCGTCGCCAACCGCATCACCGACGATCTGCGCGACGTGTCCGACAAGGTCTTCACCCGAGATCTGTTCGGCGCAGACTGAGGTCGGCCACAGCGGGCTTGAAGGGCAGCGCGGCTCCGGTGATAACCGGGGCCGAACCAGCAGCGAGGCCGCCAGACCGATGACAGCCGATTTCATCAGGGCAAAAAGCCCCCATGACGCCGATATCCTCGCCGCCGCACGGCGGACGCTGACGCTTGAGGCCGAGGCGCTGGCTTATATGGCCGACAATCTTCCCGAAGATTTTGCCCCCGCCGTGTCGGCCATGCTGGCATCGAAGGGGCGGGTGATCGTGTCGGGGGTCGGCAAGTCCGGTCATGTCGGGCGCAAGATCGCGGCGACACTGGCCTCGACCGGAACGCCCGGGTATTTCGTGCATGCAACCGAAGCCAGTCACGGCGATCTTGGCATGGTGTCCAGAGACGACATCTGCCTGCTGATCTCGAATTCGGGCGAAACTACCGAGCTGCAGGACATCGTGCAGCACACGCGGCGGTTTTCCATCCCGATGATCGCGATCTCGTCGCATCCCGGCAGCACTCTGATGAAGGCGGCCGATTACCGCCTGACCCTGCCGCCCCGCCCCGAGGCCTGCCCGATCGGCAAGGCCCCCACCACATCGACCACGATGACGCTGGCGCTTGGCGATGCCTTGGCCATGGCGCTCATGGAGCTGCGCGGCTTTCGGGCCGAGGATTTCGGCATTTTCCATCCCGGCGGCAAGCTGGGCGCGCAGATGAAGACGGTGGCGGATCTGATGCACACCGGCGATGCGGTGCCGCTGCTGGATGCGGGGGCCTCGATGCACGATGTGTTGCTGATGATCACCTCGCGCGGCTTCGGCATCGCCGGGCTGACCGAAAACGGCGTGCTGACCGGGGTCGTCACCGATGGCGACCTGCGCCGCAACATCGAGCACCTGATGGAGCGCCAGCCGCTTGATATCGCCACCCGCGACCCGGTGACCATCACCCCCGAGCGCTTCGCTTCGGAGGCGCTGGCGATTGTCGATGCGCGCAAGATTCAGGTGTTGCTGGTGGTCGATCAGAACCGCGTGCCGGTCGGCATCCTGCATGTGCATGACCTTTTGCGCGCCGGCGTGGTGTAAGCCCGGCGCCCCCCCTTGCCATCGCGGGCCTCGCGCCCGCCCCACCAGTGAGAGCGCCTCTTGAAAACCGTCGTCATCATTCCCGCCCGCTATGCCTCGAGCCGCTACCCGGGCAAGCCGCTTGCCGCGCTGACCCTGCCGGATGGGCGCAAGACCACCCTCATCGAGATGACCTGGAACGCCGCGCAGCAGATCAGCGGCGTCGACGCGGTTTACGTGGCCACCGATGATGCGCGCATCGCCGATGCGGCGAAAGGCTTTGGCGCAAAGGTCATCATGACCTCGCAGGCTTGCGAAAACGGCACCGCGCGCTGCGCCGAGGCGCTCACCAAGCTGCCCGAACCCCCGGATCTGGTGATCAACCTGCAAGGCGACGCGCCGCTGACCCCGCCGTGGTTCATCGAGGCGCTGATGGAGCGGATGAAGACCGATGCCTCGGTTTCCGTCGCAACCCCGGTGCTGCGCTGCGACCGGCAGACCTTTGACAATTTCGTCACCGACCGCAAGAACGGCCGCGTCGGCGGCACCACCGCCATTTTCGATGCGCAGATGAAGGCGCTGTATTTCTCCAAGGAGGTGCTGCCCTTCATCGATCCCGGCAAGGTTCCCGACCCGATCCCGGTGTTTCACCACGTCGGCGTCTATGCCTATCGCCCCGAAGCGCTGAAGGCTTATACCGAAACCCCCGTCAGCACGCTGGAAACCCTCGAAGGGCTGGAACAGCTGCGGTTCCTTTACAACGGAACGCCCATGGCCTGCGTCGAGGTCGACGCCCGTGGCCGCCTGTTCTGGGAACTCAACAACCCCGAAGACGTCGCCCGCATCGAGGCGGCACTGGAGCAAGCCAAATGATCGAGACCCGCACCGTCAGCGTTGGCGACATAGACATCGGCGGGCGCGCGCCGTTTGCCCTGATCACCGGCCCGTGCCAGCTCGAAAGCCTCGATCATGCGCGGATGATGGCCGAAAAGATCGCCAAAGCCTGCGCGCCGACGGGGACAAAATTCATCTTCAAGGCCAGCTATGACAAGGCCAACCGCTCGTCGATCAGTACCGAGCGCGGCCTCGGTCTGGAAGAAGGGCTGAAGATCCTCGGCCAGATCAAGGCCGAATTCGGTGTGCCGATCCTGACCGATGTGCATGACGCGGCGCAATGCGCCCCGGCGGCCGAGGTCTGCGACATCCTGCAGATCCCTGCCTTCCTGTGTCGCCAGACCGACCTTTTGCTGGCTGCCGGCAAGACCGGCGCGGCGCTCAACGTCAAGAAGGGGCAGTTCCTCGCGCCTTGGGACATGGGCAATGTCGCCGAAAAGATCGCCAGCACCGGCAATGAGCGCATCCTGCTGTGCGACCGGGGCACCTCGTTCGGCTACAACACGCTGGTCAGCGATTTCCGCGGCCTGCCGATCATGGCGCGCACTGGCTATCCGGTGGTGTTCGACGCCACCCATTCGGTGCAGCAGCCGGGTGGGCAGGGCACCACTTCGGGCGGCCAACGCGAATTCGCCCCGGTTCTGGCGCGGGCGGCGGTGGCCGTCGGCGTCTCGGCATTGTTCATCGAAACCCACGAAGATCCGGACAACGCGCCCTCGGACGGGCCGAACATGATCCCCGTCGACAAGATGGCGGCCCTGATCGGCCATCTGCGCGCGCTGGACGATCTGATCAAGTCGCAAGACGATATCTTGCTGTAAAAGGCACGGCCCTTGGCAAATCCCGGAACCTGTAAAAATCAACCAGTCCACCTCTATCAGGGCTCCGACCCGGCACGTCACCGCGGCTTCGTTCGGGAAGATCCCAACGACGTTGGTCCGGCGCTTGATCTCCTTGTTCAAACGTTCAAGCGGGTTCGTGGAATGGATCTTCGCCCAATGGTCTTTTGGAAAGCTCTTGTAGGCCAAGACGTCGTCCTCGGCGCGGCGCATTAGCTCCGCAAGCTTGGAACGCCGCGGTTCGAACGCGTCGATCAGCTTGGCCCAGTGTTCTTTCGATGTCGCGAGCGTGTCCTGGTCGAAGGCGGTTGTGAGCGCCGCGGTGACGATCGGGCGGTTCTTCTCGCCCACGCAGGCGAGTGCGCTGCGCATAAAATGCACGCGGCAGCGTTGGACGGTCGCGCCGAGCACCTTGGCGGCGGCGGCCTTCAGGTCCTTGTGGTCGTCCACTGCCCGGCAGGCGCATGCGCAGCATGCTGCCGAGAGGGGCGATGATCAGGCGGGTGCCGCGCAGGCCGCGGTCGGCCAGAGAGCGCAGGAACTCGTCCAGAAGACCTCGGCTTCACTGGGCTGGACGACGATGCCCAGAACCTCGCGTCGACCGTCTATTACCCAGCAGGCGATTGTGCAGAGCACAATCTGCCGGGAGGGCAGGCTGACCGCAACGGCGATGCTGACGGTGAAGGGCTTGCCCGCCACCGGTTCGAGGGCTGCCCCGAACGCCGCCCCGGCGCACCTTGATGTACTTGCGCAGGCTCACTCGAACGCATGGCGTTCGCCTGCTCACATCGAGCCAGAGGCGGGGCCATTCGCCTTCGAGGGGGGGGCGGACCAGGAACGCGTTGACCCGTTCGTCCTCTCCCGGACATTGCTACGCAATGCCCTGCCGGGCAGTGGATCTCACCGCAGAGCCGTGAGACCTGGCTTTTCGACACGCCGGTCATGCCCATCGCCTTAACCAGATCGTCCACGGATCGTGTCGAGAGGCCCTGGACACAGACCTCCTGAATGACCGCCGTCATGGCTTTTTCCGCCGCCCTGCGGGGCTCCAGGAACTCGGGGAAGTCGCTGCCTTTGCGCAGCTTTGGGATCTTTACGTCGACCGTCCCGGCGCGGTTCGGGCATTCCTTCAGACCGATGGCAGTCCTGCCCTCACCCCACGCTCTGGATCGGTATCCGTTCCGGCGGTTCACCCGTTCGGTGCTGGGTTCGTGCGCGCCGGCGCCGCAGAGCTGATCGACGTCAAACGCCATGAGGCGGTCCGCGACGAAGCCGAGCATCTCAGCAAGCAAGTGGGTGTCGGACGTCTCCGACAAAAGCGCGCGCAGCGCGGCGGTCTCTGAGAGGCTGTCCCTGGTCAGGGTTGAGCTCCTCGGTCATAGGTCAGGTCGGCAAACCAAACTTTAGCCGAAGAACAACCGTGGCCGCCAAGCGACCCACGCGGACCTCGCTTCGCTAAGCGAAGGCTCCGCTCAGCCCGCACTACCGGCGGGAATTACACCACTTAGCGTAATCGCCATGTCCCACTCGCTCCATACCGTGGTGCAGGATGACCGCAGCTCAGCGTGTCGCTGAGTAGCGAACATGGAGGAGAGGATGAACGTATTTGCGGCACTTGATGTCTCACAAGACCTGACGGCGATCTGCGTGGTCGATGGCGCGAGAACCGTCCTTGCAGAGGTCAAGGTGCGGAGCTGTCCAGACGCGATCTCGGCGTGGCTCACAGGGCTACCGGGCGACGTGGAGGTAGTGCCCCGAGAGGTGGTGTAAGAGCGCCGACCTTCGGAGAGGTCCAAGGCTGATCAGGTCGCCACGGCGGACA
>NZ_JAUOQN010000118.1:0-4395 GCF_030547555.1 Salipiger sp. 1_MG-2023
ACATGGCGAGACCAAGAACGCCGATGGCGAAAGCAAAGCTGACAGGGGCAGACAAGGCGCACCCCGAACGGTTCCGAAACAGGTTCAACCCAAAGGGAGAACAGCCGGTGGGCGATCCGCCCTCGTTCATGTCTGCCAAGGAAAAGGCCGCATGGCGGGATTTCGCCCGGCGTTGGCCTTGGCTGACCGCAGCGGATGAGCCTGCGCTTGTCGCGCTCGCCCAGCTTCGGGCGCTGATCGAAGACCCTAAGAAGCAGAAGACGGCGGCGCTGTACACCGCCTACCGGCTGGCGATTAACGAGTTTGGCGGAACGTCGGTGTCGCGCTCAAAGGTTCACGCCCCTGTGGCCGAAGAGGAAGACGACCCGTTCGCAAAGTTTGAAATGCAGTGAGCTATGCCGAACTTGCGAGTTAGAGTTGAAGGTTCACGCTTTGCGCAGCCTGACCCCTGCGCCGCCACCATTCTCTGCGATGAACTCGACCCCGGCGGATTCGAGGGCCGCGCGGATGGAAGCGATGGTTTCAACAGCGACCGCAGCCGCGTCCGTCTCCGCGCGCCTTATCGTTTTTGTCGTCTTCCCGGTCAGGCTCGCGACTTCAGCCTGTGAAAGCCCGAGGATAGCCCGTCCTGCGCGAAGTTGGTCAGGTGTTGTCATTCTCTATTGTCCGTTTTCGGACATCGTGATATGTCCCTTATCGGACATTACCCTAACTAGGAGACCCTGACAATGACCAATGAACAGCCCGCCAGCGGGACCGATACCGGCTTGCTTGCGATCCTGCAGCATATCAGCGACGTGCAGGATCGCGCCGGCCTTCTGGATGGAGTGATGGAAGCCATCACCTATCTGGACAGCGAAGATGGGTGCCCGAACGGGCGTCACGCTCTGGGATTGGTTGCCAAAGAGCTTGCGGGCGAAATTTATGTCGCCTTGGACACGGTGAACCTTCCCAAGATTGGCGGTGTAGCATGACCCACTACCGCAAGCTCTGCGCCGTAATCGCGATCCTGCAAGACCACATCCTTGCCGACGATGCCAACTGCGATCCCGCAAAGCTGTTCCCCCTAGGGCGGTACTCGACGGATTCCTTGGAGGTCGCGGTGCAGCTCGCAACCGAAGTCCTGGACGTGCTGGAAAAGGTGGAAGGCTGAAACGTAAGAAATCGTCGCTTCTAGCAAAGCCTAGTCACTTTTGGGATGTTGGGTGCTTGGTAGGGCGAAAAAACCGCCTCATCATTTTTTATGGGAAAATCAATGACTTACGAAGGAAAGTGGTGGGCGACCCTGGAATCGAACCAGGCGTGCGTCTCCGCGAGGGAGTTACAGTCCCCTGCCACACCTTGCGGCCTGTCGCCCACTTTCCACCGGGCCAGCCCGGCGTGTGGGGGGCTGATTACAGTCCACCAAAACTGGCGTCAACAGGAAAATCCGTTGCAACTGCATGTCGCCCGATGCAAGGGAGGCACACCCCGTAAACAGGAGCCGCACCATGGTGAAAAAGCCCAAGTGGGTCGTCGAAAAGGAACAGGCGAAGAAAACCCGCACCGCCGAAACCGTCTGGTTGTTCGGTCTTCACGCGGTGCGCGATGCCCTGCTGAACCCGGCGCGGGTGAAGTTGCAGCTTGTTGTGACGCCAAATGCCGAACTCAAGCTGGCCGATGCCATCGCCGCCGCCGAAATCACGCCAGATGTTCAGGACCCACGCCGGTTCAACGCCCCGCTCGATCCGCAATCGGTGCACCAGGGCGCGGCGCTCGAGGTGAAACCGCTTAATTGGGGGCGAATCGAGGATGTTGCCTTGGGCGATGGCGCCCGCCCGCCGCGACTGGTGCTCCTTGACCGGGTGAGCGATCCACACAACGTGGGCGCGATCCTGCGCTCGGCGGAGGTATTCGGCGCGCAGGCGGTCATCGGCACGCTACACCATTCGGCGCCCGAAACCGGCGCGCTTGCCAAGACCGCCAGTGGCGCGCTCGAACGCCAGCCCTACCTGCGCGAGCGCAACCTGTCTGACACGATACGCGCCTTGCAGGAGATGGGCTACCTCGTGCTTGGCCTCGACGGCGAGGCAGAGACCACCATCGAGCAGGCACTGGACGGGTTGCGCTACCGAGCCGTCGCGCTGGTGCTTGGCGCAGAGGGGCCGGGCCTGCGCGAAAAGACCAAAGAGACGGTCGACCGGCTCGTGCGCATCGACTTCGCCGGTGGTTTCGGCTCGCTCAATGTTTCGAACGCCGCGGCCGTGGCGCTTTACGCGGCCCGCTCTTGACCGCCCTGTTCCTCATGCAGCCCCTGACCGCGATCTCGGGGCTGCCTCCGGCGGGGATATTTCGCGCCAGAAGAAGACGAGGCCCCGCGCCTCTGTTTCTTTTGGCGTGAAATATCTCAGGGAGGGGACTCCGCAAGGAGACGGGGGCAGCGCTCTCGTCTGTCCTCTTACCCCGCATATTGTTAAAAAAGTCGACGTTCGAAGCGTTTTGGTTGCCATCCAAAGGGATCGTATTGCCGGCTCCGCTCATGCGGGGGCTGGCCGGGGCGCCAATTTTGCCAGTTTGCGGAGGTTCTGGGCGGTTGCGGCGAGTTGGAATTGCTCGGTTGCACCTTTGGGTCCACGCAGGCGCATCATGCGCAGGCCGATATATCGCTTCAGATGGGCAAAACGCATCTCAACCTTTCGCCTCTGCATGAACGAGGTCATGTAGGCGTCGGTTTTGCGAATGTCGTGGGCGATGTCTCGTGCCGCTTCGTGAACCGATCGGAGCACTTTCCGGGCGGGTTGGGTCGGGCAGCATTGCGCTTTCAGGTGGCAGGTGTCGCAATCCTGCTTGCGCGCGCGGTAGCGGATCAAACCGTCCTTGCTGACATTCGTGGCGCGCGGCTTAGAGAATTTCCGGCGGGACGTCTCGAGCGTATTTCCGGCAGGGCAGGTATATCGATCGGTGGTCGTATCGTAGACAAAGTCGTCCCGCGAGAAGGTGCCGTCGGTGCGCTTCGATTTGTCCCAGAGGGGGATGTGAGGGGCGATCCTGGCTCCTCCACCAGCCAGCCCAACATCTCGGCCGATCCGTAGCCTGTATCGCCGACCAACTTGCCAGGTTTGATGCCAAAGCGTTGCGGAACCCGGTCGATCATGTCCCGTGCGGCGCGCGCTTCTGCTGGCCGGATCGGAGCTGTTGGCTCGACATCCACGATCACGGCGTTGTCCAAGTCCACAAGATAATTGGTAGAATAGGCAAAGTATGCGGCACCGCCGTCGACTCCCGTCCAGCGGGCGGTCGGGTCCACCGGCGAGATGTACTTGGGAATGACTGCGGTTGCGGCGCCGAAAGCCGCATCGTCGAGCGTTTCAATATATTCGTTCACGGCTCGAGACAGCAGATCCGGGGGCAGGCCTTCCTTGCTGTCGACGCCTCGCGTCTGATTGGCATTCGCCGGGATCAAGCTGGCATCGACGCCGAAGCTGTGACCGCCGGCGAAACCTTCATCGATGCATCGTTGCAGGACGGTCTCGAACAGATGCCGGAACAGCCCGCTCTCGCGAAAGCGGCCGTGCCGGTTCTTGGAAAATGTCGAATGATCCGGCACCACGTCGGTCAGATCGAGCCGGCAAAACCACCGATACGCCAGATTGACATGAACCTCGTCGCAGAGCCGCCGCTCGGACTGAAGGCCCATGCAATAGCCCAGAAGAAGCATGCGGATCATCAGTTCGGGATCGATCGATGGGCGCCCGCCAGAACTGTAGAACGGTGCCAGCAGTGGCCGCACATCCGAAAGATCGAGGAACCGGTCGATACCGCGCACCGGGTGGTCTAACGGCACGAACCCTTCAATCGAGAACTCGTAAAACAGCGCGCCCTGCGCAACTTGCCTTGGCCCCATCATCGCGATGCCCTCCACTCTCAGAACGAGTGAATCAAAGCCCCGGACGCAAAGCAACGGACTTTTTCAACAGTATCTCCGCACTGCAGCTATTCCTAGCAACTTCTGTGGTTGCCGCCCGTATCGCAAGAAGTTTCTGACCTTCGAGGGATGTGATCGAGTGCGAACTTCTGTCAGGCCTCAGTGAGCGACATTTCCAGAAGTCGCGGGCCGGGATGGTGATCAGCGGATCGGGTCCAAATCTGTATTCCGAGCTTTGTGCTCGCAGTTGCTAACTGGTTTTCCCAATCCGGATCTATTCGATCATTTTGCCCATTCAGGTCATCGTCTTCTTACCCCCTTGGCACCGTTGCTAGCGGTCCGGCATGAGCATCATGCCGTGGCTGCTAACACCGGATCCTTGTAATCTTCGTTCTTTGTCAGCATCGCCCATATCTGGAGCTATGGCTGAATCTGGTGTTTGGGCGGTTTGAAAGCTGGCGGTGCATCTGGTTGGTTTGATGTTGCCAAAC
>NZ_JAUOQN010000119.1:0-4182 GCF_030547555.1 Salipiger sp. 1_MG-2023
CGGTCTGCTCATCCCCTCCAGTTATCGCACTGGATTCGCAAGGTGAATCCCTCACAGGCTTTGTGCAACAGAGCCCGGCTGACGGGAAAATGGAAAGGCAGAAAGATGAATAAGGCAATTCTCCCCGGCTTCTCGGCGCATGAGCAGATCAAGATGCTGCGCGACAAGCCCGGTCTCGAAATCGACGCGCTCGACAACGCCAGCCAGATCAATCCCAAGATGGATCGCATTTGGGACATCCACTTCAGGGTTGGCAAGAGGCGCTACTACTTCAACATCGGCATCGCGAAGAATGGGCGGGTGTGCAGCACACCGGGTGTCTTCATTTGCCAGCGCGGCGATAGCGACAAGATCCGTCGTTCGGAGAGCATGACCGCCGAAGATTTTAAGCGCGAGATCTACGATCGCGTTGCCGCCGCCGTACCCGGCGCCGCCTGACTACCCAAGCCGGGCCTCAGGACCCGGCAACACCGAGTAGCCATCAATAACCGAAAAGGAAACAGGGATGTCGGAATTCAAAAGCACTGATGACAAGCGAGCAGAGAACAGCGGCACCCGGTCGAAATACCGGACGCTGACGGATGCGGAAAAGACCGTGATCGACGAGATCAAGAAATCTGGCGACATCATGATTGGCGCTTTCAGAGACATTGCAGAACTGAAGCCCGAGGCCGGGCGCGAATTCTCTCTCGCAATCACGCACGTCGAAGACGCCGTCATGCGCGCCGTCCGTGGCATCACGCAATAATTGAGGAAGCAAGCATGAACACACTCTCTTTCACCGGCCGCGTCGTCGCAGATCATGAAGGCGTCATGGCCGTCGGACAGACCCAGGTCCTGAACTTCCGCGTCGCGTCCGACGTCGGCTTCGGCGATCGGAAGAGCACCCTATGGCTCGGTTGCGCAATCTGGGGTGCCCGCGCCGAGAAGCTGGCCACCTACATCTCGAAGGGGCAGTATGTCGCAATCAGCGGCGAGCTGTCCTCGCGTGAATACGAAAAGGACGGCCAAACCCGCACGGCACTCGAAGTGCGCGTCGGCGAGGTCGACCTCGGCCCGAAGGTCACGGACGGCGGTGCTGCGGCCTCTGCCAGCGGATCGCAGGCCACCAGAACCGCAGAAAAGGTCGACGACGAAATCCCGTTCTGAGTTCCAGTCGCGGCCTGCGGGCCGTGGCAAGCGCCTTGCGTCGGCCCCGGTCCTGGGCCTGAAGCATGGAGCGAGGCGCGCCGGGTTTCTTCCGTTTTCCCCGGTCAGTGTAGCTCCACGCATGGACATCTCCGAGACCCGCTGGCTACGCCCGGCGGGTTTCCCAAATTTTGGGGTGGCCCGCTACGCATTTTACAAGATGTTGTCAATCTGTTCTTGATAGTTTCTGTGCCATTTGAACTAACACGGAGAAAAGCAAGTAGGAGGTCGGCATGTCGGAAGAGCAGTCCGCGAAGCCCTCAATCAGAAAATCTGTGGAGCTCTTCGCTGGTGCCGGAGGCCTTGGCATCGGCCTCGCTGACGCCGGTTTCGTCCCGGAAATGGTTGTTGAGTATAACAAATGGTGCTGCGACACCATGCGCGACAACCATCATGTTCTCGATAAAGATGATGGAGAGGATACTGACGAACGCCCTTGGCGCGTTGTTGAGGGTGACGTTCGCAAGGTCAGCTTCAAGGAGTTTGAAGGCAAGATTGACCTGATCTCCGGCGGCCCTCCGTGCCAGCCGTTTTCCCTTGGGGGTCGTCATCGCGCATACGACGACGCCAGGGATATGTTCCCGCAAGCAGTGCGCGCCGTTCGAGAGGCTCGGCCCCGTGCTTTCATTTTCGAGAACGTCAAGGGCCTGACCCGAGCATCGTTCCTGCCGTATTTCGAATACGTGAAGCTTCAGATGGAGCACCCCGAGATGATCGCTCGGGACGGCGAGGCTTGGGAAGATCATCTCAAGCGCCTCGAGCAACACCACACGTCCACGAAGCGTCCGGATCTCCACTACCAAGTGGTGACGAAACTCCTGAACTCCGCGAATTACGGTGTCCCGCAGCGACGGGAACGTGTCCTGTTCGTCGGCTTCCGCGACGATGTGGATGCCCGCTGGTCTTTCGACCAGGGTAAGTTCACTCAAGAAGCTCTCGTCTGGGATCAGCTCTACGGGGACTACTGGGAGCGCCATGGCGTCGCAAAAAAATGGCAGGTGCTCGAAGGTCGCGCGCTGCAGATGTCAAAGCGGATGTCGAAAGATGAAAAGCCGAGTGGACTGCCATGGAGGACGACGCGCGATGCGATCGGTGACCTGCCAGATCCAGAAAAGCGTCACTCGGTAGCGGATCATCGCTACCAGCCCAACGCGCGGACATACCCAGGACATACCGGCAGCTACCTCGATGAGCCCAGGAAGACCCTCAAAGCAGGCGTGCATGGCGTGCCGGGTGGAGAGAATATGCTGCGCCGAGCTGACGGTTCCGTGCGTTATTTTACCGTGCGCGAGGGAGCCAGGATTCAGACCTTCCCCGACGGATATAAGTTCCATGGCGCCTGGACTGAGTGCATGCGCCAGCTCGGAAACGCTGTTCCAGCTGAACTGGCGAGGGTCGTTGGAGAAAGCGTCGCCACGCGCTTGGATGAGTCTGAAGCAGCATAATGGCACGGAGACCTGAACTTCAGACGGCGGACGAGACATCCGCCAGGCTTGATCAATTCGCCCAGTTGGTTCGCGCCGCAGAGATGACAGGCCCTTCGAGAAAGGGTGTTCTGGCCGCGATCGCAACGATGAAAGGGCAACTCGATCAACTCGAACGGGACGTAGATCCTGTGCGTTTACCTGACGCGTTTTTCGATCCCGCCGAGCCTCGACTGATCGGCCATTTCGTAGCTCTGGCGCTCATCTCGCAAGACCGAGTCCGGCTCGACGCGATCCAACCCATGTACGGTGCCGGCGTTTACGCAATTTATTATACTGGCCCCGAGGATATCCGCAAGAAAAATGAAGCAGATCATCTCGCGCGGACCATAGAGGCTCTTGCGCTTTGCGACGAGCATGACGAGCAGCTCGCATGCCTCAAGCGGATGGGCTGGTTGTTGGACGATGCGATCAAAGCAGGGCTTATCGAAGTGGCGACGCCTGTCCAGGCCGACGTCGACCAAACCCAAGAGCAGGATGCCGTGACGGCAGGTGACTTGGTGGAGTTGAGAGGTGCCAGCCTCGAGCAGGTCGCCAAGCGCGCAAATGATCTGCCGGACGTGAGGAGTGCTCGGATTTGGAAGGGCAAGCGCGTATACATCGACCTCTACGCTAAGGATCACACGTTCCGAGGCGACCGGAACCACCAGCTCTACTACTGCGCCGATCGCGGGCTCGTCAGCCAGCATGGCTCCGGGATTACCTCCTCGAACTTCGACGAGGCGGTTGAGAAATTTCTGGCCAACTTCGCAGCCTAACACCCGCCACATCTCCGTCGCGCCGACCCCGCGCGGATCCCCAAACGGAGAATGAAAGATGAACGACGAAATCCTCGATGCTGTCTATGAAAACGACCACCTCGAAGACCCTCGCGAAACCGCTGCACGGGCGGCCGAAGGTGCGAATTTTGAGAGTGTCTACGGCGGCGCTATTTATCACGGCGCACGAACCGAGCTGACCGCTGTATCTGTACGCTACGACTACTCTGAGCGCGAAAGAGACGCTTACTGGCCAAAGGCGCTCGCACGAGCGATCGACACATGCGCTACGCGCGGCCGAGAGCATGGCGTCGATGGGACGCCGACAGAAGACGAGATCAAGACCGCCCGCGAACGCAGCGAGCATTTTCTGGGCGCTTGGACGGTCGTCACCGGCAACGACATGGAAGGCGGCAGGCTTTCAGCGCACCAGCGCCTTGAAATTGCGAAGTCAGTCCCAAGCGCATTTATCGCTCAGGCCCGCGAACTCAACGAAGAAGGCATTTGCAAGTTTTCTAACCGTGCCTTCGAGCTCGGTCAGGATCTTCGTCGCGGCGAGAGGACGCGAGGTGATGCCCAGCGGGGGCGAGATAAGGCGCCGGCTACAGGCCGGCAGAGGGTGAGGCAGCAGCAGAGATCACGGGGATGATCGCCGCTCGCTCGTTGAGCGTCTCTAGGTAGTGCCCCGAGAGGTGGTGTAAGAGCGCCGACCTTCGGAGAGGTCCAAGGCTGATCAGGTCGCCACGGCGGAC